>DATHMF010000102.1 GCA_035487355.1 Terriglobales bacterium
CATCAGCGAGTCGGAGATCCAGATCAGGTTCTTGCGGCCGGGATATGCAGCCAGCGTGGTGGCAAAATCCTGCAACACCTGCCTCTCGTCTCCTGCTCCTATGTTTGACAGATACTGGGCTGGAAAAGAAGATGAGTACCCGCCCATGCCCCATTGCATTCCGCGGCTTTGCACCAGGGAAAGTTCGGTTTTGATTTTTTTGGCCGCCTTCAGAAGCAAATTGCGGTCCGTGGTGAAATCCTGCAGCATTCGAATTCCTCCATTGCCGAATTCGAAAATTGCCGTAGGAGCGTTCACCGGCATCTGTTTGACATACTTGATGATCTGCGATCGGGCAAAAGATTGGTTCTCAGGCAAACTTCGCCAGGCATCGAGCACAATGACGTTGCGCGGGCCTGATGTTTGAAGCTGCACGGCATTGGTGAAGACGTTTGCCGGGAGCTGAAAGGGCACTTTTGCATTCGACGGCGGCGTGGGTTGTTGCAACTGGAAAACGCTCACCTTTTGTTCCTTGCCGTCTTCGAGCAGGGTGAAATCGCCCGCCTTGAAATCGGTGATGGGTTTCCCCTTTTTGTCGGTGGCGACTACTTCCAGCACCACCAGGCGGGTGTTGACCTTGACCGTGTTGGGTATCCAGTTACGTTGGCCCTGTGGCTGCGAGTTCGCCACAGGCGGCCGCCGCTTCAACTCGGGTGCGGGCCGGGGCTCGCCGCCGAAAAGCGGACGAACCAAACAGAAAAAACCAACTGCGACTACAACCAGGAGTAATGCAACCTTGAATCTGCGCATTGGGGGGGGACTCCTTTAAAACTCACTCGTTGATACTTACAATTTAACCCTAAAAGTCTCTGCTGTGTTGGCTTCTTGCCTCACGGCTTCTTGTCTTGCGGCTTTTTTCCTTCCGGTTTCGCCATGTATGAAGCATTGCCCGGCAATCGGGGAACGGTCACTTTGGCATTGACGGCGCTGAGCGCCGGAGATGGATTGATCAGTGACTGCTGCTTCATCTGAGGCGCCCGGCGTTGGCATGCCGAGCGTGCGGGATCGAAAACAGAACGGACCAAAGAAAAGAAAATAATTGCGCTCAGAATAAGGAATAACGCAACGTTGAATCCACTAAAGTACGGAGTGCCTGTTCTGCGCATGGGAGACTCTCCTTTATATGAGGGCCCTGCAACGCTTCGCTGCTTCCCCCTCGCCTCTATGCTCAGGGGACGCATGGGGCCAACCCGGTGTCAACGCAAAATCGCCAAAACGTTCCGTTTAAAGTAAGTAAGCAATTACTTACTTTAAGGATTGTATCTCTGCGGAACCGGGAAAATCCAGCCCTTGAAAGTAAAATTTTGTTTTCGTTTCCTGGGAGAAAATTTAGTTGAAAACTTTCAGCGTTCTTTCAGAAAAGGGTGGTACCGCGGGTCATACAGGCGTGACCCGCAGGCTCATATCCACCGCTTGCGAGGAGTGGGTGAGCGCACCCACCGAGATATAATCCACGCCGGTTTCCGCATAGCTGCGGACATTCTCCAGGGTTATCCCGCCCGAACACTCGAGCGGGACGCGGCGCGTATGCCGCTGCACGCGCTGCACGCACTCGGCCACCGTCTCCGGGGTCATGTTGTCCAGCAAAATGGCCTCTGCTCCGTGCTGCAAGGCCTCTTCCAATTGCTCCGGGTTACGTACTTCGATCTCAATCGGCTGTGCACCACGGCGGTTTTTGAGCGCCAGTTCCAGCACGGCGGCAATCCCGCCCGCAACTGCGATGTGATTGTTCTTGATCAGCACCCCGCCGGAAAGATCGAGCCGGTGATTCAGTCCGCCGCCGCAGCGCACCGCATATTTATCCAGCGTGCGTAGACCGGGCACGGTCTTGCGCGTATCCAGGATGCGCGCATGCGTGCCGGCGATGGCCTCTACAAATTTTTTGGTCATGGTGGCGATTCCGCTCATGCGTTGCAGCACATTCAGGATGACGCGCTCGCAGGAAAGGATAATGCGCGCGTTGTGCCGCACCACCGCCACCTGCTGCCCCCGGTGCAGGCGCACGCCGTCGAAAATCTCAGGGTGGCAAGTCACCTCTGCGTGCGAGACCACCGTGCCATCAAGCTGGGCAAAGACATCGAAGATGCGGGCCACCGCTCCGATGCCGGCCAGCACGCAATCCTGTTTGGCCAGAATTGTTCCTGTGGCGCGCTGGTGAGCATCAATGCAGGCGTAAGTCGTCGCATCGCGTATGGCGCTGTCTTCGCGCAACGCGTTTTCCAGGATCGCGGTGAGTCTTCGACTGTTCCAATCCATGCTTTAGCTGCCGGCTTCTAACGTCCGCTAGCTCCAAAGGGTTATTGGTGAAAATACCACAAGATCGTTACAAGCCATAGACGCAGTGGGACATTGACCGCTAGGCAACACTGGCCAGCAAATAAGACTTAATGGAACACATATCCTCTTTGTCGTAATGAGAGAAACTTTTGTGAATGCGAAACCCATTGCGAAGCGCCATAAGGCTTGGCTGGTCAACCTCGACGTATTGTCGTCTGATTTCAAATCCAGTATCACAAAGGATCCGGACGTAGTCGCTCGCACGAAGCCGGTTGCAGTAAGCGAACTGGTTGCCGCCAATGAGCCGCCACATTCTGTCAGAATAACGCAAGAAGTTGATTTTGGTTATGGAGCTGTCGTGATGCTGAAAATGATCGCTGGGATCAATGAAGTGAATTGCCACTCCAGAGGACCGGAGAATTCGTCGAGCCTCTCTCATGATCGCAGTAATTGAGTCCTGCGGAATGTGCTCAAACGTGGAAAAGGAGAAATGCACGTCAACGCTCTGCTCCGGAAGTCCGGAGGCCGCTGCGTCAGCCGGCGACTTATACACGATATTGGCAGCTTTTAAAAATCCTTGAGGATCAGAGCGCATCCTGACCAGCACGTCCAGCCGGTCGCCGGCATGAGGGTACATGGATGCAACTGCATCTCTATTGGCAGTGATCCAGGCAAGGGCTTTTTTCACTAAATGGATATCCAAGCGAGGGAAAAGATCGTAGGTAAATACCTTTTCTGCACCTGAAAGGTAGAAACCGATGGGAATCCAGGAAATATGTCCGGTGCCGACCTCAAAGAGTGTTTTTCCAGCAACACCCCCATAAGGAGCAAGCCATTGCGCCATTTCCAACTGATTGACAAGGCGCGTATGCGATGACAGGTCAAGCCGCCCAAAACGCTTCTGCAGGAAGCGGTAGAAATGTGGCCCCATGGGCGCAACGCTGGAAACACCAGCAACCACGGCCTTAAACTTCCAGTTCATGAATGGTCGGATTCTACTTTATGTATGTTAAGGGACGGCAAAAGAGAACTGGTCAAGAGCACAACAATGCCTACTGCAATTCATCCAATGCCTGCTGTGTCTTCTTGATGAGCACATCCAACTCGGCCTTGCGTTTGCGTAGGCTCTCCACCACACTTGGTGGCGCTTTGCGTAGAAACCCTTCGTTGCTCAATTGCCGTTCGGCGTTGCTGCGTTCGGTCTCAAGTCGCGTCAGCTCTTTGCGCAGGCGTTCACGCTCGGCAGCGACGTCAACTTTCTTTTCGTAAACCACGGCGACCTCAAAGCGCGCGGTACTGCGCGCCGAAGGGGCTTTGGCCAGCGACTCTCCGGTGAATTCAATGGATTCCACATTGGCCAGCTTTTCGATGACGGTGCGGTTCTGCTCGAAGCTCTTTTGCACTTCAGCAACAGAGAAAATCCTGACTGGAACGCGCTGCTTGGGTTCTACCTTCAGCTCCGCCCGGATATTGCGTATGTTCACGATCAGATCCTGCAAGATGGCCATCTCGGTCTCGGCGGCGTCATCGAGCAAATTGGCCTCGGCTTTCGGATAACTCGCCAGCGCAATGGATTTCTTCGGGGTTTTGCCATCATAGAGCGCGTGCCACAGTTCTTCTGTGAGAAAGGGCATAAACGGCGAGAGCATCCGCAAGGAAGTCTCAAAGACCGCCAGCAGGTTATCAAAGGCAACGCGTGTTTGCCCTTTTTCTGCTTCGCCGGAATCTTGGCCGGCGGTCAGACAGAGCTTGGCAATCTCTATATACCAATCACAGAACTCGCCCCAGAAGAACTGATAAATTTCATTGGCGGCGTCGTGGAAGCGATAGTTTTCCAGCGCAGCTTTCAAATTTTGCGACACACGGTTCAGGCGCGAGAGTATCCAGCGGTCTTCCAGTGTATTCAGCGTGCTGGGCTGCGGCGTAGCCAGTCCACGTGCAGATTTGTTCTGAAAGTCGCTGAGCCGCCACACTCCGGCAGCCTCGGCGCGTTCGACGTTCATAAAAATAAATCGCGCCGCGTTCCAGATCTTGTTAGCAAAGGCGCGGTAGCCCTCAGTGCGGGCCTCGTTGAAGGCGATGTCCGTTCCCGGGGAGGCCATGGCGGCCAAGGTGAAGCGCACCGCATCGGTGCCGTATTTTTCCGTGATCTCGATAGGGTCAACCACGTTGCCCTTCACCTTCGACATCTTCTGGCGCTCGGCGTCGAGTACCAGGGCGTGAATGTAAACTTCCCGAAACGGTACATTACCCTGCAGATGATCTTTCATGAAGTGGCAGCCCATCATGATCATGCGCTCCACCCAGAAGAACAGAATATCGAAGCCGGTGATCAGCAATGAAGTCGGATAAAACGCCGCCAGCTCCTGCTTTGTCTTCTCATCCTGCGAAGGCCAGCCGAAGGCGGTAAAGGGAAGCAGCGCGGAAGAGAACCATGTATCGAGTACATCGATGTCTTGCTGCAGGCGTTGGCTGCCACACTTGGGACACTGGGTTGGAGCTTCGCGGGCAACCGTGATCTCTTTGCAATCGGCGCAGTGCCAGGCCGGAATGCGATGGCCCCACCACAGTTGCCGCGAGATGCACCAGTCGTAGATGTTCTCCATCCAGTTCAGGTAAATCTGCTTGTAATTCTCGGGCGTGAAGCGTACGTCGCCGCGCAGCACCGGATCGGTCGCGCCCTGCGCCAGGCTCACGCCGCCACTTTTGGGCTGCTTATGCACCGCTACGAACCACTGCGTTGAAAGCCGCGGCTCGACGATGGTCTTACAGCGGTCACATCTGCCCAGGGCCAGCGCGTGGTCCTCCACGGCTACTAAGAAGCCGCCTTGCTGTAGATCTGCCAGCACTTTTTCGCGCGCCGCAAAGCGATCGAGGCCCGCGTACGGCCCGGCATTGGCGTTCATGTGCGCGGTCTCATCCATCACATCAATCTGCGGCAGGTTGTGGCGCAGCCCTGCCTGAAAGTCGTTAGGATCGTGCGCCGGCGTTACCTTCACCGCGCCGGTGCCAAACTCAGGATTGGCCAGATCGTCGAGGATGATTGGGATTTCACGCTCCATCAGTGGCAGCAACGCTTTTTTACCATGAAGATGCTTGTAGCGCTCATCCCTGGCGTTGACGGCAACGGCTGTATCGCCCAGCATGGTCTCGGGACGCGTGGTCGCCACGGTAACAAATTCTTCACTTCCTGCATCTTTGCTTCCCACAATGGGATAGCGAATCTCGTAGATCTTTCCCGCGGTCTCTTCGTGCTTCACTTCGAGATCCGAGATCGCCGTCATACAGCGCGGGCACCAGTTCACGATGTACTTGCCGCGATAGATCAGGCCCTCTTCATAGAGGCGCACAAAAACTTCGCGCACCGCAACGTTGAGCCTTTCTTCCATGGTGAAGTACTCGCGCGACCAATCCACCGAGTCGCCCAGGCGCTTCATCTGCTTAAGGATGACCCCGCCGTAATGCTCGCGCCACTGCCACACGCGTTCAACAAATTTCTCGCGACCTAGATCTTTCCGCTTCACGCCTTCGCTGGCGAGCTGGCGCTCCACCATCAACTGCGTGGCAATGCCGGCGTGGTCGGTCCCTGGCAGCCACACCGTGCAGTACCCCGACATGCGCCGCCAGCGGATGATGATGTCCGTCTCGGTGTGCTCGAACATGTGCCCCATGTGCAGGTGCCCGGTGACATTCGGCGGCGGCAGCAGCAGGGTGAACACAGACTGGCCTTGTGAAGGCGGCCCGCTCACGGAGAACAGGTTTTCTTTCACCCAGTATTCGGCCCATCGTGTTTCAATTGCACCCGGGTTGTAGGCTTTCGCCAGTTCGTGTGGCATAGGGATAACAGGCAAGGCGCAGTCGTCTACGCCTCACACAGGTGAATTATTCAGAATAACTGTCAGAGGAAAAGATGGTCAAACGGGAACAGCTCCAAGCTTCAAGGAGAAAACTCACCGCGGATTCCACGAATCACGCGGATTTAGTAATTTCACCGCGGAGGCGCTGAGAGTCCTTATCTCAAACGGAAGTTCATAGAGACCTGGCTTTCCATTTCTACAGCGTTGCCATCCACTATGTAGGGCTTAAAGCGCCACTGGCGCACAGCTTCTTCCGCTCCTCGGACCAACAGCGCTGGTCCGCTCACCACTTTGACTTCCTGCAATCCGCCTCGGCCATCCACGATGATATCGAGCACAACCATTCCTTCCACGCCTGCGGTCTTGGCAATGAGCGGATACAGCGGCTGGCTCTTGTGGGTGACGTATTCATCGAGCACTGCGGCTGAAACATGCACTCGCATAGGCGCACCCGCACTCGGTGTGCTTGGCGTGCTGATAGGAGGCGGCGGAGTATTCATGGCAGCCGTGACTGTCGGGGTTGGAGTTGGGATTGGAGTCGGGGTCGGTTCGGCTCTGGGAGGTTCCATAACCGGTTGCGTCACGGGTTGGCTCACAACTGGGGCAGGAGCTTGCACAGCGGCTGTGGTGGTGGTTGTCGTTGCTGCAGAAGCCGTCACATAGGCCGGAGTTGGCGCTGGCCTGGCGGTTGGTGGCGGCGTGTAGCTTGGTGCTGGCGCTGGGGTACTTGCAACCGGAGTCGGCGTCGGTTCTGCTCGAGGCGTGCTTACCACCACGGGTTGCGCTGCCGGGTGGCCGATCACCGTCGAAGGCGCCTGCGTTCTGGTTGCTGCCGGTGTTTCGTAGGTCGCGCGTGCTGGCGCATGCGCGGCCTGGATTACTGTCGAAGGAGCGGTCTGCCGTGTGGGAGCTGAAGTGTTGGCCGTAGCCGGGGTTACAGACCTTTGCGTTGCAGGCGCGGTTCTTGTCGTATTCGAGGCAGTACTAACCGGAAAAGAGGTGACCGGTGCGCTGGCAACCATACCACTTTCAGCCGCTGTTTGAACCGCAACTGTGTCAGGGGTACTCGAGGCAACCGTGCTCAGTGAGACCTCTGCCGTGGGCACTTCCGACGCCGCGCTGGAGACTTCAGCAGCAGCAGTCTTGCGCGAGGTCGTTTTCGCCGGTGTGGGTCTAGACTGCGTCTCTGCGGCCCGGTTTTCCGTTGTTCCTGCCGGCAAGACTGCGCTAGGCGCTTGCATGGTTGTAGTCGGCGGCGCTGGCGGCGTTGAAATCGTTGCAACTACGGTAGGCTCAGCTTGGGTTTGCGGCTGGATCGCCACCGGGCGCGCCGGGGCATTGGCCATCAGGCCAGGTTCAAAAAAGGTGAGCGATTCCATGGTGCGCACCAAGTCATCCATATCGTCGCTGTTGGCCGCCATGAAAGAAAACGTGATGGCGTAACTCTTCAGCAAAATGCAGATTTGCGTCTGATAAAACACCGGATTACCAGGGGTCGGTTTGGACCTCATGTCCACCCGGTAGAACTGTTTGCCTCCGTAGGTAGTGAAGCGCTTGTCTGAACGCAGGGACAGCACCTCAAAAGGACCGGAAGGACCGGCCTGTGGGTTAATGGCAGCTTCCAGAAAGTCTTTGGGTGTTTTGATCACCGTGTTGGGTACCAGGTAATCAGCGTTAATGCTGAGGTAGCGAAGGTCGGTTGTGCTGGCATCCTGTGGGTTGCCCGCAAACAACGGATACATCCTGCTCTCACCCAGCGCGGGTGATCGTAACGCACTGCCGGCCCATCCTTCGGGAAAGCGATATGAAAAGCCGAAATAGCCATTGACATAGCGCCGTCCGTTGAGCGCGCCATAGTCAGCACGGAAATCGGAATCCTGCGCCAGCACGGGCGCAGCGGTAAATACCAATACCATTAAAACCGGCAACACTAAGAGCCGTTTCACGGGGTGCCTCCTCACAACAGCATGTACCTACCTGAATTCCGCTCGGGCGTGAAAAGCAGTAGATGGGGGGAGAAACTGCTCAAACGTCTTTTTTAATCCGAGTGGCCTGCGGAGATTACATAACACTATATACCTTAAAAAATTATGTTTTCAAGTCGAAGGACGTGGTGGCCGCTTCTGTTTATAGTAACTATTCATATTACTTATGCACGATTCGGCAGACCATACGTACAACTAACTTTCATTGTAAGAGTTTAAAGCCCTCATTTTATAGCTCTTACCCCCCCGCCGGGCGCCGTTCCGGGTTGGCGAAATGCCGGACTGTCGCATACAGCTCTTCTGAGGAAAACGGCTTCGCCAGATAGCCATCCATGCCTGAAGCCAGAAAACGTTCACGGTCGCCCAGCATAGCGCTGGCCGAGAGAGAAACAATCGTGGTCCTTCTCCGGTGGCCCGCGCTTTCGCGCGAACGAATCTGGCGTACCGCCTCTACTCCATCCATTACCGGCATCTGGTCGTCCATGAGGATAAGGTCAAACTCTCCTGTCTCCCAGGCCTGCAAAGCTGCCAGTCCGGTGGATACGACGCTGACCTTATGGCCGCGCCGGGAGAGAAGTTTCGCCGCCAGCACCTGGTTGGCGGGATTATCCTCGGCCAGCAGGATCCGCACCGGAACTTCGGGTTCGACCGGAGCCACCGGACGCATCGGTAAATCTCGCTCCTTTCCTATGGCGAAGCTGCAGGCGAATTGGAAGGTACTGCCCACGTGGGGCGTGCTCTCCATCGAAAGATGACCGCCCATCAACTGCGAAAGTTGGGAGCAGATTGCCAAGCCAAGGCCGGTTCCTCCGAACCGCCGGGTTACTCCGCTGTCGGCTTGAGCGAACGCCTCGAAGATATGCTTTTGGTCTGCTTCTGAAATGCCGATGCCTGTGTCAGTAACCCGAAAGATCAAACTCACCTGGTCTTGAGCGCCGGCCAAACCTGACTCGGCTCGCGCAACCTGCAGCTTCACCGATCCGGCCACGGTAAACTTGGCGGCATTACCCACCAGATTGATCAGCACCTGGCGAAGACGCGTGGGGTCGCCGACCAGCAGATCAGGCACGTTGTCGGTAACTTGACACTCCAAAACCAATCCCTTGGTGAGCGCCTGGGGAAGAACCAGCTTACAGACGTCATCCACGGCCCGGCGGAGAGAAAAAGGGATGTTCTCCAGAGTCAACTTTCCAGCATCAATCTTGGAAAAATCGAGAATGTCGTTGAGAACCGCCAGCAACCCTTCGGCACAACTCTGTAAGGTCTTAATGTATTCGCGGGATTCCTCCGGCGTTTCCGAATCAATTGCCAGTTGCGCCATACCGAGGATGCCATGCATTGGAGTGCGGATCTCGTGGCTCATGTTGGCCAGAAACTGGCCTTTGGCGCGATTCGCAGACTCAGCCGCCGTCTTGGCCACTTCCAGCTCACGCGCTCTTGCGCTTTCCAGGGCGCGGTCGCGCAACTGCTGCCAGTACACCGTGTGCATCTGGCGGCCGACGAGCGCCATGAAAAAGGAAAGCCCCAGGCAGAATGTGGCAAAAGTATTGGCCTGGGCGCCACCCATCAAGAGACTTTGGATTGTTACCGGTCCGAGAAGGAGAGCGACGTGAAGCGCCAGTAGCTTAACATTGGGCGCGAAGGAGATGCCGGATCCCGCGACGATCCCAGCCGTCCAGAGCAGGACAATGACGAAGGTCCAGTTTTCGAAGCCGTAGGAGCGGAGCGTGCTGACATACAACAATCCCGAGGCGCCAGAACCTAGGAGAATAGACAGAGTCACCAACCCCATCGACAGGCGCGGGTGCGCGGCATAAATACGTTCGCGCAGCAGCGCCAGGGTAACGCGCGTCCCCATGGCGAGAAACACGGCTGCTGCCAGACTCCAGAATAGCTTTGGATGCTCAGTCGGATAGGGTGAGGTTATTCCCAGGGCGATAAAAATCAGCGCGTAGCCGTAAACTCCGTACCCCAATCGCGCAGCCAGATCGAGATGCGCCTCGCGGACGAGCTCTGGCGATAGACGATCCTTGCGTCCGTCTGAAAAATCTGTCGGGAAGCTTTGCTGCGAGGCTGACACTCTTCTCCCCCTGCTCGACGCCAATCGGCAGAATTCCGAGGGGTTCCATCTTGCCTACAAACGACTTTATAACAGGTTTGCCCGGTTGTGAGGGTGGTTTTAAGTCTATATCTTTTAACCATTGTCGCAGGATCTCTTCTCGATTACCGCGGCAGAAGATCGGTCCCCCACAGATCGTGGGTGTCTTCAAATTCAAATCCCAGCTCCACCAGGCCGGTTGTGCCTCTCATCCGGTGGGAAGTGATCTTGGCGTGCACCCCTTGCTTCCTGTCGGGCGACCACAAAAAAATCGCGTCACCGGTCTTGAATCGGGCGCGGGAAATCAGCACACCGCCGTGCCTGCTTAACAAAAGTGTTTCCCCTAATGCCTCTTGCGGATCTCCTGCCGGGCATCCCTTTACGATTACGTGGAGTCGTTTCACAACGACCTTGTCCTGCCACTGCCGCATTTGGAGTGCGATCTCACGAATGAATTCATCCAGCATCTTCTGGTAGGAGGTCTCGAGATCTAAAAAGCGCAGACCAATTCGGGCTTTAGGCTGAACGTGCGCCACTGAACAGCGGGCTTTGACCGAAAGCCCTGCTGTCAGGTTGAAGAGCACGTCAATTCTTCCGCCGGACTGAAACCCCGGAGAACATTGCAGCAACAAGCCGCCCAAGCTGATGTTTTCTGTTAATCCGACGGTTCGCGAAGTCCCAGCTCGAACTTCCACAGGAGTAGCCAAATCCAGCCTGCTGAATTTACGAAAGTCCATCTTTTCGTTTGAAGCTGAGTTGCGTTTCATAATCCAATAACGCTTCCAAATGGGGTTAGGGGGTTTGGTTGAGCTACAGTACGACCAAGACCATCTAAAGCGCTTCTGCTCTTTTCAGGCTGTGCCGAAAACTCGGCCGCCCGCCCCTGTCTTTCGATTGAACTATGGTCTCGATATTTTGTCGGCAGGCAGAGGGCATTGGGAGCCCGCACCCTGAACCAAGCGTGGACATGGCGCACTGTCAAAGGTCAGCTCTGCCTACCGTTCACCAGACGTCGTTTGCTGTCGGCGTCCGGAGAAATCAATTCCACAGGTTGGTTCTATCGTGAGGCGCACTCTCTGCGCGACGATGGCCAGCTCTGTGGGTGTAGAAAATTCCGCTCAGTGGCGATTGGAAAGAAACATCCCATTCGTGGGCCGCAACAGAAACAGCCCCACTGGTTATTTATGTATAAGTATAAGTGGCAAAAACAGGAGAAATATCACACCTGCTGGATGAAAAAATGCTACTAATTTTTCTGAGCAATGAACAAGCCTTCAGTAATTGGTCTTAGCGGCCATCGTTGCCACCTAGGGTTATTCACGTAGTGTCAGGTTGCGGAAAAGTCGCCTTCCCGTATCAAGTTGGTCGAATTCGCTGAGAATTCCCAACTTGGCTTCATCTTCCGCAACCTGCTATACACTAGTGGCAGGAACGGGGGAAACATCACGCTTCAGGTGACTAGCGTGGCTTGGGCCAAGGTGAAACATTCACCGTCTGCGCAGCGCTCAGATCAAAGCCCTTGCTCTTAGCTCTTCGCTAAAAACAAAAGCTCGCCGCAGATTTCGCGGATTCAATTAGGGGGGTACCCCCTGCTGGCTTGGGTCTCGAAGAGACTCCCGTCGTTAGTCCTCAGTCCTCAGGAAAGCCCGGCTTCTCCCTTCGGAGAGATTGATCGCAAGTTGGCCCCCTACCCCTGCTTGCTTGGTTGGTGAGATTTGTGTCAGGGCAGGTTATTGGGCTTCAGCCCCTGCAGGCCAGTGACCGGCTACTCTCTTTTTAATTTTCAAAGATCTAAAAAGGCCTTTTGTCTTTTGTCTTGGGCCCTGCATTCCTGGAATGCTTTTTCGAGCTTGTGGATCAGTATTCTTTCAATACGTGTTTATGTAACGAACCCCATGTTGATCTTTTCTTTCCGGCGGTTCGTAGTATTTGGGCCCGAAGAAATTGTTCATCTCCTCAACACTGAGCTCCGGGCTTTTTGCACTCGCGGCTGGTTCAGGGGCACTCGCGACCGGGTCAGGGTTGACAACGTTCTGCTGTGGAGCTTTGTTCTCTGGCTTTGGGATTATCACCGGTGGAAAGTGAGAATGTCTGTGCAGGATGCGTTCATAGCGTTGGGGTGGTTGTTGATTTTGCTGGCTTGCGCCTGCGGCGGAGTCTGGGCTGACCGTGTTCAGCCTGCCTTGGTCTGGTTTGGCTTTGTCTTCTGATTTGTCTTGCTTGCCTGGCGCGGAATAGGGCTTGATGGTGTTCGCGCCTGGGACCTTCTCTTCGGAATGGGAATCGAAATTGAAATTAGGGGCAATCGGGGTGATATTCAGGCTGACGCGGTCATAGTGCGGTTTTTTGCCTGCGCGGGCGGCTTCGCCGGAGGCCCGGCGCTGCTCGCGAGTTCGTTCTTTCAGGACCGCGAGTACGGAATTGCCGAGGTGACAGAGGA
>DATHMF010000103.1 GCA_035487355.1 Terriglobales bacterium
TCCTCTGTCACCTCGGCAATTCCGTACTCGCGGTCCTGAAAGAACGAACTCGCGAGCAGCGCCGGGCCTCCGGCGAAGCCGCCCGCGCAGGCAAAAAACCGCACTATGACCGCGTCAGCCTGAATATCACCCCGATTGCCCATAATTTCAATTTCCATTCCAAGGAAGAGGTCCCAGATAGGAACACCATCAGCCCCAACTTCCCGCCTAACAAGCAAGACAAACCAGAAGACAAAAAAGAAGCCCAACCAGACCAGGGCAGCCAGAACACCGTCAGCCCCGAATCCGCCGTCAACGCAAAAGCTCAGGCAAAAAATCAGCCACAGAATGAACACAATAAACCACAACCAAACGGCCACTCCGTCGCGGACACGGCCCCGCCTTCCGAGCAGCCGGTCTCCCCTCCGCCGCAAGAAAATCCACCCGTGCAGTACCCTCCTGGTCTGGGGCCTCGTTATCTCTCCGTAGCCACGCCCTGCATGCCGTGGTGGAGAAGGCCGCAATTCAACAACCCCGGCTTCGTGACCGGCACGGTTCCCAAGACAGCAGCCATGCCGGCCCCGCGCTTTAGAGGCACGAGGCGGTAGCAGGCTGTAAGGGTGGAAAAGCATTCCAAGGAATGCAGGGCCAGAAATTTAAAGATTAGATCTTTGAAAATTCGTAAGAGCAGTATCCCGTCGCTAGAGCGATTTGCCTCTGTACGCCTCTGCGTTCCTCCGCGTCCTCTGCGGTGAGCTTTTGTTTTTGGCTAAAAGCTAAGAGCCAAAGGCTAAGGGCTTCTTTTTCGCGACCCAAGCAAGCAGGGGGAGGGGGGCCTCTCCGATTTATTTCTTCCGCTCCCTTGCCAGCAGAGCAGCTTTTCTGTGTGTGCCCCAGCGATATCCGGCCAAGCTTCCATTCTTTTGCACGACCCGGTGGCAGGGCACGACTAAAGATACAGGATTGCTGGCGCAAGCCCTGGCCACGGCGCGAACCGCTTTCTTGTCGCCAACGCTTTCGGCAACCTGGCTGTAGCTGCGGGTTTCGCCGTAGGGGATTTGGCGCAACGCCTCCCACACGCGGCCCTGGAAAGCCGTGGCCTGCACATCAAGCGGGAAATCCAGGCGAACTGCACTGCCTTGTAAATACGCCGCAATTTTGGATGTAACCTGCTGCAGGCCGTTATCATCGTGCGTGATCGTGGCCCCGCTGAATTGCTTCCGCAACTCGTTTTCCAGCTGATCTTCGTCTTCGCCGAATTGAATGCTGCACACGCCTTTATCGGTCAGCGCGACCAGCAGCTTACCCAACTGTGTGCTCATGATGGCAAACCGAATGGCGACTCCGGCGCCTTTACGCTGGTAGGTAGAAGGTGTCATGCCCAGGCGCGCCGGGGCCTTCTCGTAGAGGCGGCTGCTGGATCCGTAACCCGCTTCGTAGATGGCGTCGGTGACCTTGGAGCCACGCAGGAGTGCTGATTTGAACTCTCCTGTTCTGCGTGCCTGCTGGTACTGTTGCGGCGTGATTCCCAGAATCCGCTTGAAAAGCCGTTGCAGATAAAAAGGGCTGAGTCCAATTTTGTTGCCGATTGCAGAAAGAGTGAGGGTGACGTCAATATTTTCGTCAATCAGCCGGCAAGCAGCTTCGATCTTGCGTACCTGCGGGTTGGCCTGGTTGGGCCGGCAACGCTTGCAGGCGCGGTACCCGGCGCGCTCCGCCTCAGCCGGAGTCGCAAAAAACTCTACCAGCTTGCGCTGCGGCCGGCGGCTGGGGCAGGTAGGCCGGCAGAAGATTCCGGTCGAACGCACCGCATACACGAATTTGCCGTCTGCATTTGCATCGCGCGCCAGCACCAGTTGCCACTGTTTTTCCAGATTCATAACTTCACCTCGTGGCCTACTTTAACGGGACACGATGCCAGGCCGCGCTCCGATCATTGCTCTCAAACCAAATATCTTCCTGCTTTTATTTTACAGAGATACGCGATTGCAGATTTCCCGGCAGAACCTCAGGGGCAAAGAATCTGTATGAGAATCAAAGTACAGCGTCGTCCCTTGCGGGACTTCGATTGTTTTCTACTGGTACCCAGCGCTGAAGCGCTGGGCTATAATACGTCACCCCTTCGGGGTTGGAACCGGAGATGCCTGAACTTTCCACGCCTACGCCTGAACTTCCCGCGCCTACACAAGATGAACGTACTATGGGGTTGCTGGCGCATATCCTGGGCATTTTTTCCGGCTTTTTTGGGCCGCTCATCATTTATGTGATCAAACGCGACTCTAAATTTGTGGCTTTTCATGCTCTGCAATCTGTGATTTGGCATCTGCTGTATTGGGTGGGGGCCATGGTTCTCATGCTGCTGCTGGTTATTGTGTTTTTTATACTTGTGGTTACACAAATTGTGCAGCTTTCGCACCAGCATGGGGCGCCGAACCCGCCATTCGCCATTTTCTTCATGTTTCCGGTTATCTGGTTCACAATCGTGGTACTGGGGTTGCTGAACGTGGTGCTGGGGCTGGTTTTCGCTATGAAAGCCAGTGCGGGCGAATGGACCGCATATCCATTGGCGGGCGCCTGGGCGCGCCGCGTTGTGGGAATATAAATCGTGGGCACGGTTTACGCTTTATTGACAGTTGCATTAATAATCTCCTATAGCTGGAATTCATTCAGTCAAGATTCAACTGCAGAAGCTGACGGCATACACTGCTCTGGTCAGCATCAGGAAGATGTGAAACGTACTGGTGAGAATGCCTTGACGCCACATGGTGAGCGATAAATTCTCGGGGTCCTTCGACTCCGTCCGCGCTCCTACGTAGCGCGGACTGCGCTCAGGATGACAGGGATTAGGGGATTAGGACATTTACTAATGGAGCGCCAATAAAAGCGCCAGTTTCGTACAAATACAAAAAACCCGCTCCAGGGATTTTTCCCTAAAGCGGGTCTTCCTCCACGAACCAATTCAATTGGGCTGCCGGTAATTGATGAAACAATCTGCCGGCGATATAGCTGAATGTGCCTAATCCCAATTCTCTTGGTGTCTACACACACTGACGGCGAAAAGCTTGCCCACGGGCGGATATCCCGCGGTGCGCACCGGAGTCGGCCTACCAAACGGTCCGGAGCGCTGAGGGTCAAATTCAACTAGCGGGAAACCGCCAGCAAATCCGAGGCGCAAGTTTGTGCCGTCACGTTAGCCAGACATGCGGAGTCATTAGGTTAGTGATGGCAGGGAGTAGTTCGTTTCAATAGAGGAATGACAGGCACGGCATTGGGTTATAGAAGGTTGTATCCACCGATGGGGGGTGTGGGCAAGATGCCCACACGACAGCCGGCGAGACGCCGGCGCTACTCTAGAAATTCATTCGTAGCATGAACTGGAGCTGGCGTGGAGTGCCAGTCCCAACCGGCCCTTTGTTTACAGTTGAGATGATGGCTCCAAAACCGTTTGGCTGAATTGTGTTACCCGATCCTGCCCCACTCACTACTGAGAAGTCAGATTGCGGAGCAGCAAACTGGGCGCGGTTGAAGAGATTGAATGCCTCGGCCCTGAATTCGAGTCCAACGCGTTCGCTCAGCACAAAGTGCCGTCCAAGGCCCACGTCGGCTTGCCAGATGCCCGGACCGCGCACCACATTGCGAGGCGCATTGCCGAAGGTTCCCGCAGCGGGAATTGCGAATGCAGCGGGATTGATCCATTCTATTATCGTAGAACCACCTGCCGGAGTGAGCGAGACGCCCGGAACCAGATTCGGGCGTTGGTTCTGGGTATTTCCATCGGGTACAGCGGAGCCAGAGCGGCTCAGCGTAACGTTCACCGGCAGGCCGGTACGACCGCCTACGATTGAGGTCACGTTCCAGGCGCCGAACAGCCCACGTAAGATTCCGGGCTGATTTAGATATGTTCTGCCTGAACCAAACGGCAACTCGTAGACGAAATTTGCGTTGAATGTGTGCCGGGCGTCGAAATCACCGCTCGCCCGCTCACATGGGCGGCATTCCGGATCTTGTGGAAAATCGGAGTCTCCACCGCCGAGAGAACCATCATCAATCTCGTGAGACCACAGGTAATTTACAGAGAACAGCAGGCCATGCCTGAAGGAACGCTGCAGGGAAGTCTGCAGAGCCTGGAAGGAGCTGTTGTTTTGGTTGCCGCGAAATTCTACTTGACCGAATCCCGGGAACTGACGTGTACCAGTTGCAGGGTTGATTGTGTTGATGAATGATGTGGTCAGCAAGTGAGTCCCTTTGCTGCCGATGTAAGAGACGGTCGCGACCAACTCCTGCGGCAGCAACTGTTGAACCGAAGCGCCCCACTGGGTGACATACATATCTTTGCGGCGCCGGTCCATGTCACGGGGGGAGACAATGCCCGTGGTGTTGGCCAGGAAAGGAGCAATAGGGAAGTTTAAACTCGGAATTGTCCTGCGCGAGAGGGAAAAGCGCTGTACTTCATTGTTGATAGGAAGGTTTTGATCATCCAATTGGCCATCGCCATGATAGATGCCGAAGCCGCTGCGCAGAACAGTCTTGCCGCCCAGCGTGGCGGGGGCCCAGGCAAAAGCAACGCGCGGATCAACGTCTGCCAGATTGGGCCGGCTGAACTCGGCGCCCGCTCCACAAAAGCCTTGAGCGCCGCAGGTTGCAAAATCAAAAGGGACGGCGCGGTCTAATACCTCATGGAAACGATTCAAGAAGCTGTAGCGCACGCCCAGATTCAGAGTGAAGTTGGGCTTCAATTTATATTCGTCTTCGATGAACCCATAGACTTCCGTCTTGCGCAAACCATTCACAGGCAGAGCAGCCGCGAAGCTGGCGGCATTGACTTGATTGGCAGCGAAAGCATCAGGCGAAAGAAATGAAATCGAACCGCTTGCGGTGTTTCCTTGCTGAAGCTGAATTCGACGGACCTCTACACCCGCCTTGATAACGTGGTTGTCTTTCACCCAGGTGATGTTGTCAATCCATGAAAACGAATTTCCCACGCCGATTCTGGTCTGATTGTTGTTCTGCGCGGTGAAGCCCGGAACCGAAACCGAATAAGGCAATCCATTAAGACCGAGGTTGGTCGCTATCACGGTGCCGCGGTTAAACCCGGCTTTTGCTTCGTTGACTAACGTGGGCGAAAAGATATGCAGCAGTTCGATGACTGCGTTCACCGGCCGCGAGTTCGTGTTCTGGCGGTCACTCAGGCTCCCCAGCGGCACACTGCTGACGGCTTCATCCGTGTTGAAACGCAGGAACGCTGTGGATTTGTCGGTGAAATGCTGGTCGAGGCGTATCATGCCCGAATTTTCGTGGTCCAATTGCTGCCCTTCTCCGGAGAATTGGGCAATCTGCCGGCTTACCTGCGTCTGCCCTTCAGGATAGGCATTGATAATCTGCGCCAGCACGGGAGACTGCGCCACGACTTGGGCGCGAAAAGCGCGGGTCGGGACAAAGCCGGTAAGCGTCTGCCCCAGAGTCTGGCGCAGGCCTTCATAGCTGGCATAGAAAAATGTTTTGTCGCGGAAGATCGCGCCGCCTATGCTGGCTCCAAACTGGTTCAAACGGAACGGCGGCTTGTGGGGATTGCGGTCAAAAGGATTGCGTGCGTCGAAGACGTCGTTGCGCAGGAATTCGAACGCATCGCCGTGAATCTGGTTGCTCCCCGAAGCTGTGGTTACGGCCACCTGTCCACCGGGCGTGCTGCCTGATTCGGCGGTGAACAACATCGATTCAATGCGGAACTCCTGGATTGTATCTGTCGGTATCGCTAAACGAACGAATGGCTGCTGAGCCTGATTGACGATGTTGGTGGCGTCAATGCCGTCAGAGGTGAAATTGTTGTCGTCCAGTCCCCGTCCCGCAAAACGCACGGTGCGTTGGTTGCTGCCGCCGGCATCAATGGCTCCTGGAACCAACGTGGTGAGAGTCGCCCAATTGCGCCCGTTCAAAGGAAGCGCTTCGACCTGCTTTCGTTCAATGCGAGCGCCAAGAGAATTGGCGGTTTGGTCCAATTCGACAGCACTCCCTGAAACCTCCATCTGTTCGCTGGTACCAGCAACCTTCAACGTCACATTCAATGTGCGCGTCTGTCCCACTGCCTGGACGACGTTCTTGATGTTCAATATCTCGAAACCGTAATGAGCGAAGGTCACGGAGTAAGCCCCGACCGGTAGTTCAGGTATGTCATATGAACCGTTTGCGGAAGAGACCGCTTCACGGCGAAGTCCGGTGTCATTCCGCAATGCAGTGATATGGACGTTCGGCAAGGTGCGCCCTGAAGGGTCGGTCACAGTTCCGTTCAATCCAGCGCGGTCTATCTGTCCCTGCGCGAGCGATCCCAGCAGTAAGACAAGCAAAAAAGTGGCGGCCTGATGGTAAGAAGCAGAATTTGATTTTTCTGGCAATTGGGAGCCTGGCTGTGTTTTTGTTTCTTGCATCTTGCCCTCGGGAGACGAAATGAACGAATCGTGTGTATGCAGCAGAAATGAGGAGGGCCGATGGCCGGCCCTCCTCAAAATGGAACGTACTTAATGTATGTACAACCCTAATTACCACCCGAAGTTGTGGTTTGAGCAGAGCTGTTTTTCTTGAATTCATCGAGCAAGCTCTTGCGGTTTTGCCGTAGATCTGCTCCGCTGCGGGAGGCAGGGTAGGCGACCGACTCACCCATTAACCCCTGCCACAGCACGCGGTTAAAGCGCGCGGTATCGAGGTTATCGGCGTTATTGAAGTCCATGCCGCGAGTCTTCTCTTCCCAGTAATTGGCGTCGTGCAGAGAGAGTGAAAACAACGAGGCTTCCTTCGCGCTCGCATTGGCCGGGGGAAGCGGCAATGCGGTGCTGCGCAGCACGTCAGGCACGATGGCGGAAAATGCCCAGGGTTCGTGGCGAGCCTGGAACGCATCCGCGATCGGCTCCTCAAGTCCATCGTTAATACCCAGGGGCTTGATTCCGAGCAGTTCTTCGATGGTGCGCAGTACGTTTACGGTGGTGAAGCGTTCCGAGATCACCGCATCCTGCTTCACGTGCGCTCCGGCAATGTACAGATTGCTGCGGTGCGCATCTACGTGGTCGGGGCCGTCTTGCGAATCATCCTCGAGCACGAAGATCACCGTGCTGTCACGGTAGATACTATTGGAAACCTTCTGCACCAGACGGCCTACTGCGTAATCGTTGTCAGCCATTTGGGTGTTCGGAGTATTAACACCATCAATCGCGCTGCCGAAGCTGCCAAAGTGATCGTGGGGCAAGCGCACCAACTCCAGGCTGGGCAGGTTGTGGTACTTCACATAGAGGTCAAATTCCCGCTCCCACTCCTTGAATCGCCAGAAGTCGGCAGCCTTCATATCAAATCCGCGGAAGTAAGGATCGGTGATGCCCTGCAAGGCAGCCTTGGTTGCGAAGGCAACCTGGATCGGCGTTCCACTTGCGCCGGGCGTGAACGGTGTTCCTACCGGAGCAAAGGGATCGCGTATGGTTGGCGGAAGGAACGACGGATTGCTGGCAGGAATCGAATACCGCGCCAGATCGAGGAAGAAGCCGTAGTTACGCACGCTTTTACCCGCGCGCAGGGCTGCGTCCCAAAGGTAGCCGGCGCCGGTTTCGCCGTCAGGTCCGTCGGGCGCGGAGACATCCCCCGTCCCCGGGAGCAGGTCAGGATCGTTGGGCGTAAGCGGCAGCGCTGCCTTCCTTTCGGCAAGGGTGGCGAATCCAACGTTGATGTTGCGATTCGTGCCCTCGTAGTCATAGTTCAAACCGCGGCCGGCGTAGTTGATGGGCTCGGTTTTTTCGATGGAATCCGCAGCCCGGGCTGAGGTGCTCCAGTTCCATCCATCACCCGAGACCTCGCCGCTCGTATAAAAGTTATCGAGCGTAACAAACTGGCGGGCGATCTGGTGAAAGTTAGGAGTAATAGGCTCAGGGAACACGACAATCGAAGGATCACCGTTGCCTTCTTCCAGGTCGCCGAGGATCTGGTCATAGGTGCGGTTCTCTTTCAGGACGTAGATCACGTGCTTAATCTCGTGCCGCAGAGCGGAGATCAACTGCGAACCCTCACGCGCCTCGGCTGAGTCGAAGTTGTTGTTCTTGGCGACGGTCTCGGTCAAATCTTCAAGATCATCACCGGTGGGAACGGGCAAAGTGAGGAAGCCTGCCTTGGTCCTCTGCCAAACGTATTGGTTTGCAGCGGTGCAGGCATTCTGTGATCCGGGAGCGATGGAAGGCGTGTTGCGGCAGGCCATGGGCACGGGTCCGGTATTGCTCTTGCCGTTTACAACGTAAAGAATCGAACCGTTCTTGCTGAGGCTGACCGAATTGGGATACCACCCAGTGGGAATCAGCCCGACCACTTTGCTGTCGAGGTCGCCATCACCATCCTCATCCAGGCGGATCACCGCCACGGAATTTGTGCCGCCGTTGGTGACGTAAAGAGTCTTCTCATCGGGCGAGAGGGCGAGACTCGTAGGATTGGCTCCCTTGAAATCTTCTTCATTGCGGAAAACATTCCTGGGCGCCGTAACCTTTAAATAGGCCCGTACTTTATTGGTATTCGTGTCAATGACGGCTACACGGTCGGTCGCATCCAGCACGGCGAACAAGGTGTTTTCGGCCTTGTTGAAGATCGTCTTAAGTGGCTGGCCTTTGACCGGGATACGCGCTTTGATGGTAGGAGTGGAAGAGCTGATATCCACGACTACAATCTCGCGATCGCGAACGCTAGAGATATAAGCAGTGCTGTTGCACATGATGGATACCCAGAAAGGATATTCACCCCCGGCAACACCAGAATCCGCCGGATTGTTTCTGCCTGGCCGCAAATCCAGTTCGCCGATTTTTTTGCGTGTGACCGCACTCACGATGCTGATGGAGTCATTTTCATAATTCGCCACGATCAGGCGGGTGCCATCATCAGTCACAGCAATTCCCGCGGCTGCGGGCCCAACCAGGCCATCGGTTCCCAAACCATGGCCGAGCTGAACCGCGGCCGGCGCCTCGGCCCATCCCGTTGGTTTCAGATCGAATATATGGACGTTGTCATCGCTGCCGCCGGTAACGTAGAACTCCCTGCCGTTTGGGTTCCAGACGATGCCGTCAAAGGTGTTGGGGACCTGCACGACCTGCCGTTTTACCGGAGGATTCACCGAAATGTCGTAAACAAAAACATATTCGTTGGAAGCCGAGGCCACACCTGCGCCGGTGGAATCGGCATTGAGGTTGAAGCCACTGGTCAGAATCAGCAGGGTGTTGCCATCGGGGCTTGTGGCCGTGGTGGCTGCGTGGTCGGCAACAAAATCTGCAAACGGAGCCGGCAGATCCGGGTTCAAAGTTTGGAAGATGGAACCTTTTGCCGCCGCGGGCGTAATGGATTTGCCCGTGGGCAGTGGCTCAGCCGCCTTCAGGTTCAGCCAGGCTGATGACGCCATGACAGCGAGAGCGAAAACGCTCTTTAGAAGCTGGGGAATCTTCATTTTCTCACCTCAAGATTGTTTTAATTTGGGCTTAGGGTTGAAGTTTGAACTTCGATTACGAAGAGGCAATTGCTATACGGGAGAAAGCTAATCAAGCGGTATTGAGCGGACGTTAAATCAGCATTAAATGTTAATGAATTTGTTCGTGACAAAAGTCAGGAGATTCATCAAACCGTTGGAGCACTGTACGATCGGCCATGTCCACCTGCTGTGCAAAAGTAGTTGCATGACCAATCCCGGTTGAAGCGCGAGGGGCACGATGGCCCCATCGTAGAATGGATGGCGGTCTTAAAAAATAAAAATAGCAAAATAAAAACAGTGGAAGGCCCAATAAAATAAACGATCCAAGAGGCCCTTTCGTTTTATTTATACATGGTATTTGCTTTATTTATGGATATTGTTGCTGGCGGAGCCACCAACCTAGGTTACTCTTAAATAAGCATTTAAACGGAAACTCGGGGGCGACCAGACCAACGAGAGTGGGAATTCCCTGCCATTTCCTGCTGATCCGAAATTGAAAAAAATGAGCATTGAGAACAAAACGCGACTGCATTATCCCATGTTGAAGGTGCCTGAGGCGCAAGGATTGTATTGCCCACGGCACGAACACGACGCCTGCGGCATTGGATTTGTTGCCAGCATTGATGGCCAGAAATCTCACGACATTGTGCTGAAGGGCATTCAGGTCCTGATCAACCTCACCCATCGTGGCGCGTGTGGCTGCGATCCGGAAACTGGCGATGGCGCCGGTATCCTGATTCAGATTCCGCACTCTTTCTTTGCCCGCGAATGCGCGCGCATTGGATTCACTCTGCCGGCGCCGGGCGAATACGGCGTCGGAATGATATTTCTTCCGGTGGATCCCCAGGAGCGCATGCTGTGCGCCGGCATCCTCGAGAGGATTGCGAAGGAAGAAGGTCTCACCGTTCTGGGATGGCGCGACACGCCCATTGACGGCAACATGATCGGCCGGGTCGCGCGCAACACGCAGCCCTACATCGAGCAGATCTTCATCCGCCGGGGCCGTGGCATGGACCAGGACGCTCTCGAACGCAAGCTCTATGTAGTTCGCAAGCTGGCCGAGGCTGCAGTGGCCGAGTCGGACATGAAGGAAAAAGATTTCTTCTACATTCCTTCGCTTTCTTCGCGCACCATTGTCTACAAGGGACTGCTGCTGGCCCCGCAGATTCCGCATTTCTACCAGGAGCTCTCAGACGCCGAGGTGACCAGCGCCCTGTGCCTGGTTCACCAGCGCTTCTCGACGAACACGTTTCCCAGTTGGCAACTGGCGCATCCTTATCGCTACATCTGCCACAACGGCGAGATCAATACGCTGCGCGGCAACGTGAACTGGATGTACGCGCGCCAATCCGTACTCGCTTCTCCGCTGTTCGGCGACGACATGAAGAAGCTGTTCCCCATCATTACTCCCGGCGGCAGCGATTCCGCCATGCTCGATAATGCGGTCGAGCTGCTCACGCTGTCAGGACGCAGCCTTCCGCACGTGATGTCAATGCTGATCCCGGAAGCATGGGAGCGCGACGCCACCATGCCCGAAGACGTTAAAGCGTTTTATGAATACCATGCCTCCCTGATGGAGCCCTGGGACGGCCCGGCAGCCGTCGCCTTCACGGATGGGCGCGTGATCGGCGCGAAACTTGATCGCAACGGATTGCGGCCCGGCCGCTACCTGGTCACTCATGATGGATTGGTCGTGATGGCGTCGGAATCAGGTGTGCTGCCCATCAAGCCTGAAGAGATCCGCATGAAGGGCCGGCTTGCTCCCGGCCGCATGTTGCTGGTGGATACCGAGCAGAAGCGCCTCATCTCCGATGAAGAGGTCAAGAAGCAGCTCGCGGCGCGACAGCCCTACGCCCAGTGGATGAAGGAAAACCAGATCACGCTCGACCATCTGCCCAGTCCAAGACACGTCCACGCTCTGGATCATGGAACTCTGTTGACGCGCCAGCGCGCCTTCGGCTACACGGATGAAGACCTGAAAACCATCTTGTATCCTTCAGCTTTGAAAGCCGAGGAGCCGGTTGGTTCCATGGGCATAGACACGCCGCTGGCCTGCCTGTCAGACATGCAGCAGTTGCTGTTCAACTACTTCAAGCAGACCTTCGCCCAGGTGACCAACCCTGCGATTGATTCCATCCGCGAAGACCTGGTGATGTCTCTGAGCAGCTACATCGGCTCCGAGGGAAATATTCTCGATGAGAAGCCCAAGAACTGTCACACCCTGAAGCTTCGCCATCCCATCATCTCCAATTGGAGACTGGAAAAGCTCCGTCGCGTCAGTTGGGGCGACTTCCTCGCTACCACACTGCCTACGCTGTTCCGCGTGGAGGGTGGGGAAGAGGAACTCGCGAAATCAGTGGATGTGCTTTGTCATCGCGCCTCGCTGGCGATCAAATCGGGCTATACCTTGCTCATCCTCTCCGACCGCGGTGTGGATAAGGAGCAAGCTCCCATTCCCAGCCTGCTTGCGCTCTCGGCGGTTCACAACCATCTGGTCCGCGAGAAGACGCGCAACCAGGTCGCGCTGATTGTTGAATCCGGTGAGCCGCGCGAGATCATGCACTTTGCACTTCTCCTCGGCTACGGCGCAAGCGCGGTGAATCCGTATCTCGCCATCGAAACCCTGGAGAATATGTACGAGGACGGCGCATTTCCACCGGAGTACACCTGGGACAAAGTTTTCAAGAACTACATGAAAGCCATTGATAAGGGGCTTCTGAAAACTTTTTCCAAGATGGGAATCTCGACCCTGCAGAGTTATCAGGGCGCCCAGATCTTTGAAGCTATCGGTCTGAGTCACTCACTGATAGAGCGTTACTTTACCGGCACCGCTTCAAGGATTGAGGGTATAGATATCGCGGTGCTGGCGCGTGAAGCCCTCTTGAAACATGAGTTCGCCATGCAGCCGCGCAGCGAATCCGAGACCGAACTGCGCGTCGGGGGCGACTATCAATACCGCATTCGCGGCGAGCGTCATCTTCTGAATCCGCTGACCGTCAGCAAGCTGCAACATGCTGTGCAGCAGTCGAAGTTTGAGACCTTCCAGGAGTTCGCCAATATCGTGAACCAGCAGAACCGCGACCTCTTGATGCTGCGCGGCATGCTCGACTTGAAGCCGGCCGGCGATCCGATTCCGCTGAACGACGTCGAACCAGCTTCGGAGATCGTGAAGCGATTTGCTACAGGCGCGATGTCCTTTGGCTCCATCAGCAAGGAAGCGCATGAGACCCTGGCCATTGCCATGAACCGTATTGGAGGGAAATCCAATACGGGCGAAGGCGGCGAGGACGAGGCACGATTTAAGCCTGATTCCAATGGAGACCTGCGTCGCAGCGCCATCAAACAAGTGGCTTCGGCGCGCTTCGGTGTTACCACGAATTACCTTGTGAACGCCGATGACCTACAGATCAAGATCGCGCAAGGCGCCAAGCCAGGTGAGGGCGGGCAGTTGCCCGGCCATAAAGTAGATGAAGTCATCGCGCGCGTGCGCCATTCTATTCCCGGAGTGGGCTTGATCTCGCCGCCTCCGCATCACGACATTTATTCGATTGAGGATCTGTCACAGCTCATTCATGACCTCAAGAACGCCAATCCGCAGGCGCGGATTTCGGTGAAGCTGGTTGCCGAGGTCGGTGTGGGAACCGTGGCCGCAGGCGTGGCCAAGGCCAAGGCGGACGTTATCCTTATTAGCGGCTATGACGGCGGCACGGGAGCTTCGCCTGTCAGCTCTATTCGTCATGCCGGCATTCCCTGGGAGCTTGGGCTTTCCGAGACGCAGCAGGTGCTGGTGCTCAACGATCTTCGCAGCCGCGTGCGGTTGCAGGCCGATGGCAAACTCCAGACTGGACGCGACGTAGCCATCGCGGCGCTCCTCGGCGCCGAGGAATTCGGCTTCTCCACCGCGCCGCTCATTTCCATGGGCTGCATCATGATGCGCAAGTGCCATCTGAACACTTGTCCGGTGGGCGTGGCCACGCAGGACCCTGAACTTCGCAAAAAGTTCCATGGCACACCCGAAAACGTGATCAATTTCTTCTTCTTCGTTGCCGAAGACCTGCGCAGAATTATGGCGGAGCTCGGCTTCCGCACCGTGAACGAGATGGTCGGTCGCGTGGATTGCCTGGCCCAACGTAAGGATGTGACCCATTGGAAGGCTGCGGGAATTGACCTGTCTGCGATTCTTTATGATCCTCCAGTGCCCAGTCATGTGGGCCGCCGCTCGTTGCAGGCACAGGACCACGGACTGGAAAAGGCCCTCGATTGCAAATTGATTGAGATGACACAAGAAGCCATTGAGCACCGCACGCCGGTCTCGCTCAGCATGCCTATACGCAATATTCACCGCACCGTGGGCACCATGCTCAGCGGAGAGATCGCGCGGCGCTATGGTTCTGCCGGCTTGCCCGAGGATACGATTCGCGTTGACTTCACCGGTTGCGCCGGGCAGAGCTTCGGCGCTTTTCTGGCCAAAGGAGTCACCCTGGCGCTCGAAGGCGATGCCAACGACTACGTCGGCAAAGGGCTCTCGGGGGGCAAGTTGATCATCCGCCACCCCCGCAAATCCGAGTTCGTACCTGAAGAAAACATTCTGGTGGGCAACGTCTGTCTCTACGGCGCGACCAGCGGCGAAGCCTACTTCGGCGGTATGGCCGGCGAGCGCTTTGCCGTCCGCAACTCAGGCGCTACTGCCGTGGTGGAAGGCGTGGGCGACCACGGCTGCGAGTACATGACGAATGGGTTGGTGGTTGTCCTCGGAAAGGCGGGCCGGAACTTCGCGGCCGGCATGACCGGTGGAATTGCTTACGTCCTCGACAAGGACGCAGACTTCGCCGCAGTTCGTTGCAACCGGGCCGAAGTGGACCTGGCGCCGGTCACCGAACAAAAAGACATCGAAATGCTTTACCAGTTGATCACACGCCACAGCGAGTATACGGGCAGCCCACAGGCGAGGTGGATCCTCGACCACTGGGAGGACATGCTTCCAAAATTCGTCCAGGTATTCCCGCACGAATACAAGCGCGTGCTCGGAATACCGCGAGTGCCAACAGGCCTGATCGTGGCCGAAGCCAAGAAAGCCGAGATTGCGCAGCCGGTGAGGGGGCAGGTGAGCGGTGGGTAAAGTCACAGGTTTTAAGGAATATACCCGAGAGGTTCCGGTACGCCGCGCCGTCGAAGAGCGTGTGAACGACTACTTTGAAGTCTATCAACCGTTTTCCGACGACAAAGTGCGCGCACAAGCGGCACGCTGCATGGATTGCGGCATCCCCTTTTGCCACACCGGCTGTCCGGTCAACAACATCATTCCTGACTGGAATGACCTTGCTTATCGCGATAGTTGGCAGGAAGCTATTCGCGTGCTGCACTCCACGAATAATTTCCCGGAATTCACCGGACGCATCTGTCCCGCGCCTTGCGAAGCCGCCTGCGTACTCGGCATCAACGAGCCTCCGGTGACGATCAAAGTGATCGAAAAGACCATCGTAGACCGCGCCTGGAACGAAGGATGGATCAAACCCGAACCGCCCGAAACCCGCACTGAAAAACGGGTCGCCATCGTTGGCTCGGGACCGGCAGGTCTCGCCGCAGCCCAGCAATTGAATCGCGCCGGTCACTGGGTCACGGTCTTCGAAAAGGCGGACCGCATCGGCGGCTTGCTGCGCTATGGCATTCCTGATTTCAAGATGGAAAAGAGTGTCCTCGACCGCAGGCTGGAACAGATGGCGGAAGAGGGCGTGCGCTTCCAGACCAAAGCCCACATAGGCGGCGATATTCCTGCATCGGACCTCAGCCAGGAATTTGACGCAATCCTGCTGGCGGGCGGCGCCGAGAATCCCCGGGACCTGAAAGTGCCCGGCCGTGATCTCAAAGGGATCCACTTTGCCATGGAGTTTCTGCCGCAGCAGAACAAGAAGAATGCCGGCGATGATGTCCAGAACCAGATTCTTGCCACGGGCAAGCACGTGGTAATCATCGGCGGCGGCGACACCGGCGCCGACTGCCTGGGCACCAGCCACCGGCAAAAGGCAAAGTCAGTCACGCAGTTCGAGATCATGCCCATGCCGCCCCTGGATCGCGCTTCCAGCACCCCCTGGCCGCTGTGGCCGCTGCAACTGCGTAATGAAAGCTCGCACGAAGAAGGCGGCCTGCGCGATTGGGCCGTCGCAACCTCAAGCTTCACCGGCGAAAACGGCGCAGTGAAGAAGCTGCATGCCGTGCGCGTGGGCTCTCCGCCTAAGTTTGAACCCATGGCGGACACCGATTTCACTTTGGACGCTGAGCTTGTCCTGCTGGCGATGGGCTTCACCGGCCCTGTAAAGCACGGGATGATCGAACAGTTTGGCCTGGAGCTGGATACTCGCGGCAACGTGGCCACCAAGGCAAACTACATGAGTTCTGTACCGGGCATTTTCGCAGCCGGTGACATGCGCCGCGGCCAGTCGCTGGTGGTATGGGCAATTGCCGAAGGCCGCAACGCCGCCAAAGCGGTGGATGAGTACTTGATGGGCAGAACCCACCTGCAGTAGGTTCTTACCATGCAATCTCTCAATTGAGAAAACTTCCAGTGCCCACCAATCTTGACATTAACGATCGTTTGATTGAAGAGGCGCAGAAACTAGGACATCACCGCACCAAGAAGGAAACAGTCACCGCCGCGCTGGAGGAATACATCAGGCGCCGCAAACAACAGGCAATTCTCTCGCTGTTCAATTCCATTGAGTACGACAAAGATTACGATTACAAGCGCGAGCGCAGAACCAAGCACTGCTGAACATTCGTTGCCAACATCTCTCCCAAACATTGCCGCATTAGAGCCTTGGGGATTTCAAGCTTGACAGGATAGAAGTCGTAACTCCTACGATTTTATAGGGGTTTGAAGTGGAGGCGCGGGTCGGAATCGAACCGACGCATAAAGGTTTTGCAGACCTCTCCCTTACCACTTGGGTACCGCGCCATTCAAACAATAAAACCCTCGCCGCGAGCGAGGGCAGGTGGATGAGAATTTGGAGCGGGAGACGGGAGTTGAACCCGCGACTTCGACCTTGGCAAGGTCGCACTCTACCACTGAGTTACTCCCGCTCAGCAATCTTCAATTATAACCAAGCCGTAAAATCAGGGTCAACGCGCAGTTAAGATTGTAATCCATCCGCTTTCTCGGCGGGGAATTGGTCGGGAGAACTCCAGGAGTCTCACCGGGCCGGGCTTACCCACTGCGGATCGGCTTCCGGCACCACAATCTCTCCATCGCGCATGTGGATGATGCGGTCGCCATAGCGCGCCGCCTGGGGATTATGAGTAATCATCAGCACGGTCTGTCCCAGCTCCTGATTGGATTGCCGCAGCATCTTCAGCACGATCTCTGAATTCTTGGAATCCAGGTTGCCGGTAGGCTCATCCGCCAGCACAATTGCCGGATGGTTAACGAGCGCGCGCGCCAAGGCCACACGCTGCTGCTCGCCCCCTGACATCTCTGCCGGCCTGTGGTCGAGCCGTTCCGCAATGCCCAGCATCTGCGTGATCTTTTTGGCGTACTCGCTGTCAACACCGTGATTGGTTCCGGCGATGTCGCCGGCAATGGCGATGTTGTTGCGTGCGCTCAGCGTGGGCAGAAGATTGAATTTTTGAAAGACAAACCCGATCCGGCGGCGGCGCAGCCGGGTGCGTTCGCCATCGGAGATGCGTGAAAAATCCGCTCCTTCAATCAGCACCCTTCCGCTGGTAGGGCCGGTCAATCCGCCTAAGATGTAGAACAGCGTGGATTTACCGCTTCCCGAAGGTCCTACAATGCTGACGAACTCGCCGGTCTGTATTTCCAGCGAGACCCCGCGCAGGGCAGGAACATCTACCTTCCCCACACGATAGATTTTGGCCACATTTTCAGCTTGGATAATCGGAGGCATGCAAACACTCGATCATACACGAGACCGAGAGGAACCACGAGGGTTGCGGCCAAAAATCAAGGGTTCCACGGCCTCGTTTTGGCCGCGGAGCCCTCGGATAAAAGAAGTTACGTCTCTACGAAGCTACCGGATAGGAACCTGTAGCTTTGATTTCAGAAGAGAGTGGGACCCGGGCAGCAGCTCTTTTTGGCCCGCGTTTGCGCACCAGCAGCAGCCGGATATGCTCCAGCAGCTCCGCCGGTCCGTACATTCCCTTGGGCAGAAAGACATCTGCGCGGGTTTCACGCTCGTAGATTTTCACCTTGCCGGAAAAAAGAATCGCTGGAGTTTCAGGAGCGAGGTTTTTGATGGAGTCAATCAGCTCTACGCCATCAAATTCAGGCATGGCCAGATCGCTTAGGATGAGGTCTACACCGCCTTGCTTAAAGATTTCCAGCGCTTTTCTTCCATTCGTACAGGCGAGCACGCGATAGCCGCGGGTTTCAAGAATTACCTTGCGGACAGAAAGAAGTTGCTCGTTATCATCAACACAGAGGATCGTTTTTTTTGCTTTCATGGAAACCCCGTCACAGCCTGAATCGCCGCTGCCAGAGCTGGAACTGGAACTGGAGCGGAATCAAGCTATGCTTTTTTATCTATTCAATTGGCTGGACGACATTTTGCGAATACAACAAAAGTAATGTGAAAGCATCCTACGGTGAAGCTGTCCTGCTGTAAAGTAACCCAAGAGTAAAAAAATTTTCTGCATTGCAAATTTCAGAATGCTGTGAAGCTGCTGGCAGGCGCAATTTTACTGGGTGCAACGCATGGTGTTGGCGATTGCCTGTCGGTGATAGCGCTGCCAAAAAAGTCTGCGCAAAGATAATTTTACATTTTCGTTACTGTTGCACCATGCGTGATGCTGTCTGTATTCATAAGGCTATCTCTCCACGCATCACCTCAACCGAATATCCTCCGACTCTGACGTTACGCACGGCTTCGCTGGTCTTGCTGGCGCGAATGTAAATCTGGCTGGGACGCTTGATTTCCACTCCTTGTTCGATCAAAGCGGCTTCGTCGGAGGCAATCACTCCATGCTGCGCCATCCACGCGGTTGCGCACCCGGCCGCGGAACCCGTGGCGGGATCTTCCCCGTTATAAAAAATCATGCGTGCCCGGAAGTGCTTAATATGGGAGTTCTGGGCCTTGGACTCGGGGTTGCGGGCAATGAAGTAGAGAAACTTGGCATCGGTTTTTTCCAGGTAGGCAGCAGCCTCTTTGTAATCAAAGCGAAGAGACGCAAGTTTTTCCACCGATGCCACGGGCACAATGGCAAACACCAGACCGGTAGAAACGGTTTGAATCGGCAGCTCCGGGTCAAAATAGCTGGTTTCACATTGCAGCACCTCGCGTGCCAGCGTCTCTTTGGAATGGATGCTCCCAAAAACCGGGTCGCGTTGCGTCATCTCGCCAAAAACTCCACCGTCGTGGTCGGTGAAACGTACGGGAACCTTTCCCACCCGCAAGTCGAGCGAGACCTCGCTAGCGTGCCGCTGTTTGTGAATGAAGGCGGCCGTTCCCAGGGTGGGATGTCCGGCAAACTCCAGCTCCTCCGCCACGGTAAAGATGCGGACTTTCACGCCGTGCTCCTGCTCCGTCGCCGCATCGCGCGGGATGATAAACGTGGTTTCCGAAAGGTTGGTCTCACGCGCCAGGGCCTGCATTTCGGCGTCGCTCAGGCCGCCTGCCTCAGGGAAGACGGCAAGCTGGTTTCCCTCGAGCGGCCTTTGGGTGAAGACATCCAGCGTAACGAACGGCAATGTGCGCATAATGGAATACCCTTTCGTTGCAACATGCTTAGATTGATCAACTGCGGCTTGGAATTCAAAAAATCTTCAGGGCCTGTGTTGTAGCGCCGGCGTCCCGCCGGCTGTCGTGTGGGCATCCTGCCCACGCAGCGCCCAGCCAAGAGCCAAAAGCTAAGAGCTGCTTCCCACGACTTGTATCCAACCCTCTCCATCGAGTATCCTAATCACTTGGGACGGAGATAACATGACCCACATGTGCTGCTGCTGTTGCTGTTGTTGTGACCGGCAGCCGATGTGTGGGTAAACGCGATCTTAAAGTTTTCTGACCCACCCGGAAGCCAAAAACGGGTGGGTTTTCTATTTTGTGCCCAGCCGGTTCGCGAACCGCTTCCGGGGCATTTCAAGTTTAAAGATTAGGAGAATAAAAATGAGTACCGACGTTCAAACCCCAGTCCGCTTGCCGCGTATCAACGAGCCGGCGCCGGAATTCGAGGCCAAATCAACCCACGGCGTCATCAAGCTGAGCGATTACACCTCCAAGGGAAAGTGGGTCCTGTTGTTCTCGCACCCCGCCGACTTCACCCCCGTGTGTACCACCGAGTTCGTGGAGTTCTCCCGCCGCTTCGATGAGTTCGAGAAGCGCAACGTCCAGTTGATCGGAGTTTCCATTGACAGCATCTATTCGCACATCGCCTGGGCGCGCAACATCGAGCAGAATTTCAACGTGCAGGTGAAGTTCCCGGTCATCGCTGATCTTGATCAAAAGGTCGCGCGTTCTTATGGCATGGTGCATGAAGCCGTCAGCGACACCGCCGCCGTGCGCGCCGTCTTCTTCATCGATCCCAAGGGCAACGTGCGGGCGCTGCTGTATTATCCGCTCTCCCTGGGCCGCAACATCGAGGAGATTCTGCGCGTGTTCGACGCCCTGCAAACCGCCGAAGCCAACGCCTGCGCCACACCGGCGAACTGGAAGCCGGGCGAGGCAGTGATCGTGCCCGCGCCCCTCACCCAGGCCGACGCTGCCACGCGCGTGAACTCGAGCAACGGCTACGAGGTCAAAGACTGGTATTTCAGCAAGAAAAAGCTGGCGGAAGTAAAGAAGTAGTCAGCACCCAGCATTCAGCCCCGCGAGTCATCAACAGATTCGTGGGGGCCTTCTCTTGTCCCAATCAAAATAAAAAATCATTTAAGATATCAAGTTTGCTCCATTGGCTGCGTACTGAGTACCGAGTACTGACTACTGAGTACTAATTATGGAAGCGCATGGGGTCCGGTGACCCTTCCGGTCTTCAAAACCGGTGAGCGGCGGTTTCCCGTCGCTGGTCGGTTCGACTCCGACACGCTTCCGCCAATCATTTTCAATCGTTTCCTTGTACGCGCGAAACACCATGTGCAGATCCGCATGGCGAGTGGGTCAGCGTAGCTGCAGTTTCCAAATCTCGAACTTGGTTTGTGCTTTTTGGCCGGGCTGGAAGATGCGGTAGGCGAAGGCGACGCTGCCGTCTGCGGGAGAGACGTTCACCGCTTCCATGGGCGTGGGCGTGATCGTAGGCGTGGGCGTGTCCGCAGGCGTGGTGAGCAAATCACCGGTGTTCTTTTTGCTGTCCGCGCCCAACAGGCGGAGTCCGTTGCCGCGCTGATCCGTTGTCAGGAGCCAACGGTCGTCAGAGGTGAAAGAGAGCGAGTTCCCCAACGTGGCTTGAATGTAGTTTTCTCCTATGGCCGTGGAGTAGTCGTAGGCGTAGCGCACGATTTGCTGCCCCTTGTCGAGGTCCCAGACGAATACACTTCCTTCCGAGGTGCTGGCGGCCAACCGTGGATGGTGATGCGCAAATGCTACTGAGCCGACGACGACACGTGCTGGGACCTCTCCGAGACGAGAGGTTCCTATCACCGACTGGTCCACCGAGAAGGTGCGAACCAGATTCAATTCCGGGACTTGCCACAGCTTCACCGTGCCATCGCGCCCGGCGGTGGCCAGCAGGTCTCCGTTCGGGCTGAACGCCACCTCCTGGATGGGACCATTTTCGTGCGCCCTCTCCACCTGGTGGATGATTTCTTTAGTCGAAGGATCCACGAGGTAGAGGGCCGGCATTCCTCCAACCGCGATCAGGGTTCCCGCGGGGTTGAAGCTGACGCATTGGGGCCACAAGATATTGTCGACACTGCCAAGCCGTTCGCCCGTAGTGGGATTCCAGAGGAGCAGATGGCCCTGGGTGGTGTTGTATCCCTGGCTGCTGTCGGCGGTCGCCAGTAGAGAGCCGTCCGGCGAAAATGCCGGCGCGAAGATCCACTCCGTGGGGCTGCTTTCGAGTGTGCGGAGATTCGTTCCACGGGCAGCATCCCAGAGTGCTACCGTTTTGTTATCGTCCACAGTGGCGAGCACATGGCCATCAGCAGACCACGCCAATGCTGTGATCTCTTTGAGCTCCGGCTCGCCGGCTGGACCCTCTGCCAGCTTTGCGACCGTTGCCGGCGACGAGTGGATGAGGTGAAACGCAAAGTATGCCGCGATTCCAAGGATGCAAACGATACCAAGAATGAGGAATACCGATTTCACAACGGCCATCCTAGCATGGCGGTCTTCCAGGTACTAGTCCGGGAACAGCCCCACTCTGGAATGACGTAGAAGGATCTCCAACTGCGAAATCATTCACTAATCTTAACTTGTTAGTTAATGTTATTCCACTTGGCGGTGTTCCATTTTGGAAACGTTCTCAGCCAACATTATCGAAACTTTCACCTTGGAACTCTTGACATTTCGGAAAAGAGGCGTATTGTGGGGTGTCGTTTTTGATGTAGCTGGTTGCCAAAACATAAGTTGAAGGTGGTCGGGCCAAATTTTATAGCCGTCCCATCTTTGTAGACTCTGTACCACGGTTTAACCCTATAGGTATCCTGCCGTTTTTCTCCACGCATCGGCCAATGCGTGAAAACTTAAATTTTCACATCAATGAAATGCTTTTTTGTCTTATCCGGATATTTGTGAGCCCAGAGAATGAATAAGTTTTCATTTTTTCTAAGGGTATCAACTGTTTTCAAATCGCAGAGAAGCAATGGCCTTATAAAAGTCTAAAAGGAGTCAAGAATGTCCCGATTGACACATGGTCTAACGTTGTTTCTGTTTCTCTTTCTGATTTCCGCAACCCTGCCGGTACTGGCGCAGGTTTCACAGCCAAGTACTTCAGACAGCGGAATGGATGCCCAACAACCTCAACCCGAACAGGGGCCTGCAAATCCGGCTCTCGCTCTCCCTGGCCATATCAGGCATCATGGTGTTCCCTGGCGAAATCCCAATGGGCCTATAGCATTCGCGGCGCCCGCCGGTGCACATCTGACCTACTTTGGGGGGCCGGTGATTTCGAACGTTCATGTCGTGGAGGTCTTGTACGGAAGCGGTGCATACCTCCCCCAGGTGAGTCAGACGGCGACGCCCAGCATTGCCAGCTTTTTCAGCGATCTCACCGGCAGCAGCGGATATGTCACTTTGCTCAGCCAGTACGACACGCCCGCTTCGGGTGGTACCAATCAAACCATTGGCAGTGGCACCTTCGACGGACTATTTCAGATTGTTCCCTCAGCAGCCAACAGTGGCTCCACGGTTGACGATACGCAAATCCAAGCAGAGCTTCTGGCCCAGATCAATGCAGGCCACCTTCCCGCACCGCTGCTTGATTCCGCAGGCAACGTGAATACCATTTACATGATCTACTTCCCGCCAGGAGTTACCATCACGCAAGGTGGATCTTCAAGCTGCGTAGGCGGCGGTTTCTGCGCTTATCACGGCACCACATCCAATACTCTGAACATGAAGAATGTCCTTTATGGGGTGCTCCCCGACATGCAGGCCGGCAGTGGCTGCGACGTGGGATGCGGCTCATCCTCCACGTTCGGCAATTACACCTCGGTGACCAGCCATGAACTGACGGAAGCGATCACCGACGCCGATGTCGGTATCGCAACCACCTTTGCCGCCCCGCTTGCCTGGTATGACATGACCAACGGCGAAATCGGCGACATCTGCAACGCTCAGCAGGGTTCCTACACCGCCAACGGTACCGCGTACACAATCCAGTTGGAATTTTCCAATTCCGCGAATAATTGCGTCTTGCCGCCGGCCTCAGCTACGCCTAACTTTTCGCTCTCTGCTTCACCTTCCAGCTTGACCATTACGCAAGGCAGCAGCGGGAGCAGCACGATTACCGTTACGCCTTCGAACGGATTCTCAGGAAGCGTGAGCTTGTCGGCGTCAGGTTTGCCGGCGGGCGTTAGCGCCAGCTTCGGAACCAATCCAACCACCTCGACCAGTGCTGTGACGTTCACTGCGAGTTCCACAGCGGCCACTGGAACTGCGTCGGTAACCATCACAGGGACCTCCGGCTCACTCACTCACAACACCACGATCTCGCTCACGGTGAATGCGTCGTCAACTCCCGACTTCTCGCTCTCCGCCTCGCCTGCGAGCTTAACGGTCAAGCAGGGCACCAGCGGCAGCAGCACGATCACGGTAAACCCGTCGGGTGGCTTCACCGGATCGGTAACGCTGTCTAACTCCGCTCTGCCCAGCGGCGTGACGGCTTCGTTCGGAACCAATCCAACCACATCCACCAGCGTTCTGACCTTCACAGCCAGCAGCACCGCTACCACCGGGACCAGCACCATCACGGTCACGGGAACATCAGGATCGCTGACCCACACGACAACCGTATCGCTGACCATCAGCTCGGCCGCGGCGCAGCAGCTCATTGTCAATCCCGGCTTTGAGAACGGGACCGCTCCGTGGAGTCTGACTGCCGGCGTGCTTAACAACTCCTCGCAAGAACCGCCTCACAGCGGAGCATGGGATGCCTGGCTCGACGGTTACGGTACCACCCATCAGGATACGGCCACTCAGACGGTGACCATTCCGTCGTCTGCAACCACCGCGACGTTGAGTTTCTGGCTGCACATTGACACCGCGGAAACCACAACCACAAGTATGTTTGACACTCTCCGTATCCAGGTGTTGAACAGTTCGAACACCGTGCTGGCGACGCTGGGAGTGTTCTCCAACCTGAATCATGCTGCCGGATACCAGCAGCACTCCTTCAGTATGAGCAATTTCAAGGGGCAGACTGTCAAGATCCGCTTCCTTGGCATGGAGGATTCAAGCCTGCAAACCTCATTCGTGATTGACGACGTAGCGTTAAACGTCCAATAGCGTGTGAGCAAATCGTGAATCGTCCGGGGCCGGCAATAGGCCCCGGTTTTTTTGTTCGCCGGATGCCCCGACAAACCGGGGTGCCCCATTCGCGCGAAGCGCGTGTGGGGTTTTGTCTTTAAATCCGTGCTCATCCGTGCTGGAATTTTCAGATGAGCGTATTCTTCCGGATACTCTATGCCAAACCGTTCACACAAGGCGGCCACATCGTGAAGATCACTGTCCCGAATATCAATACAATAGATTGAGACGACACACAGGAGGAAAAATCCATGGCCGACTCAGTAGTGGAAGCCCTGATCCTCGATCTCCTTGAGTGGCTGGCAATACGCGAGAGGAGCTACGAAGAAGTGATGGACGCCTGGCGCACATCATGTCCCAAACTCCCGGTTTGGGAAGATGCCAATGATCGTGGACTTGTCATGAGGGATGAAGCCAACGGACGCTGTGTCGTTAGGACTACATCATCCGGCCGCGCCTTACTTGAGCAGCGCAGACCTCTCCAAGCCTCAGCTAACCGCCAATATGCACCATTGTCCGCGAAGGAGGAATGAAATCCGCTTCGCCAATGTGGTGGCGAGCTTCTTTTTTCTGGATTACGGATTCAATAAAAGCGGCCAGTTGTTCGTCGGAGGCGCCACGCTGCATCTGGCCGACGAGGTCGTGGTCAAAGAGGGAAAAGAGGCAGGTGCGGATCTTGCCGTCGGAGGTCAGGCGCACGCGGCTACAGTGTCCGCAAAAAGGATGCGAAACGGGAGCGATGATGCCGATCTCTCCCACTCCGTCGTCGAAGCGATAACGGCGCGCGGTCTCGCTGTAACCGTTCGGGATTTCCACCAGCGGACGAAATTCCTTCATGCGTTCCAGAATTTCATCGAGCGTGACCACGATCTGCGGCGACCAGACGCGGTCTTCCTCGAGCGGCATGAATTCGATGAAGCGCAGCACTACGCCTTCGTCACGGGCGAACTTGCCGAAGGCGACAATCTGGTCGTCGTTGAATCCGCGCAGCAGAACGCAATTCACCTTCACCGGATCGAGTCCGGCTTTTTTTGCAGAACGGATGCCGGCCAGTACATTGTCGAATCCATTCGACACACGCGTAATGCGCGCGAACTTCGCCGGATCAACCGCGTCCATGCTCACGGTCACGCGGCGCAATCCAGCGTCTTTGAGCGGCTGCGCCAAGTCTGCCAGCAGGTGGCCGTTGGTAGTGATGGCGGTGTCAATGGTCTCGCCTTTGTGTTCACCGTGCTGAATGCGAAGCTGCGCCACCTGGCGAACGAAATCGGTGAGATGCGGGCGCAGCAGCGGCTCACCGCCGGTGATGCGGATTTTTTCAACTCCCAAATCCACAAAAATACGGGCCAGCCGCAGGTAATCGGCGAGCGGCAACTCCGCATAGAGTGCGCCTTCGTTGCCGGTGCGGCAATAAACGCACTTGTAGTTGCAGCGGTCGGTGACCGAGATGCGCAGGTCGGTAATGGCGCGTCCGAATTTGTCGGTCAATCGCATAAGAAGAAGCTGCTGGCTCCTGCCGCGAAAGTAAGAAGGAGGAAATAGGAAGTACGAAGTAAAATTCAGGCCGCAATCAAACGCCTACTTCGAACTTCTTGCTCCGTACTTCTTACTTCATGAGCAGAAGCTAGGAGCTTTTTCAATGGAAGGAAACATCGCTGGCAGGTGTAAAACACATGGCCAAGACACAGACGATGGTTTCCTTTCCAAAAAAGCAACGGGAGGCGCAAGGTTTCCCTTTACACCCTTGGAGTTCGGCAACACAACCTCGCGGGCTGCAAGCTGAACTCACCGCCACCGCAGCCCTGGTATGCCGTAGGCCGCGGCGGTCGGAAACATCAGTTCAATTATAGATGCACAAAGGCGGGAAGGGAGACACTCTATTTAACGACGACAGCTTACGGCGTCGAGGCCTTGGGTTGGCGGTTGATCTCGCTCAGCAGTCCCTTCATGCGGGTTTCCAGAATCACCTGCCGGATGCGGGGCCGATCGAGCGGCGGCCACATTTCACTGATGGTCTTCCAGGCGTCCTGACCGCGTCCGCCATAGAGGTAGTTGAGGGCAATTTCCAGGATCGCGGCCTTGGCGCGCAGCAGTTGGATCTCCTTAGGGTCGCGCGGATCTCCGCTTCCCCCGCCTCCTCCGCCATGCCCGCCGCCGGGTTTGTTGGAGTCATCGCCCTCGACTTTGACCATGTCTTCCACGACGCTGCGCGGAAGTCCATCGCGGGCCTGGGTAATCTCGCGCTGATAGTCATCCCAGAACAGGTTGCTGACGTTGTAGATGTTGGCGCCCTTCATGCGAAAAAACACCAGCGGCGTAGGAGAATCAGCATGCGCAAAGTTTTCCACGCCGTCAAAAGCGTTGTCGCGCCCCCAGATTTCAACTTTGCCGTCGCCCAGGCGGTCTTCAAAGGTCAGAGGAACGGAGGTCGTAATCTGGCGCAGCAGCCCCGGGGGATCTCCTAACGACACGATGTAGTAATTCCAGCAACACTCGTCTTTCTTGGGATGCGACTCAATCACGGCATCGGGTTTGTCGTCGGCGTTGATGTCTTTGCCCGAAACCTGGTTCACCTCCATCTCATAACCATAGGCTTCGAACACAGACTTCTGGTCGCTGGAAGTAATGGTGGCGTGGCACTGCCCGGCGTGCGCGTCATCGGTGGCAGGCGAAAGCTGCGCCACATATCCGCCGGGAAGCTGTTGGCTGTATTCGCCCGATCCACCGGAACAGTTACGCACCGCAGCCGAAGCCAGCGGGGCCGTTATGGCCAAACAGACTAGGAAAAATAGGGGTTTCATTGCGCCCACTATTGTAGTGCAGTTTTGGATGGGAAGTCAGGTCGATCTTTCAGCTGAACATGTTTGCAGTTTCAAGCGTAGCATTCATCCGCACCCAGCTCTTTGCTGAATTCGATTGTGGGACTTGCACGCTTTTTCCAGATTGTCATCCTGAGCCGCGTTTTATGCGGCGAAGCATCTGGCGGTTTGCCGGCAGCACCATGCTAGTGGGGTAACCTTCATGGCATCTACATCCCATCATAATTCGGCCCGCCGCCACCCTCAGGCGGGACCCATGTGATGATTTCGTAGGGATCCATGATGTCGCAGGTCTTGCAGTGCACGCAGTTTGAAGGATTCAAGTGGATCTGCTTGCCGCTGGGTGTGTCGTTGGCTTCAATCATTTCATATACATTCGCCGGACAAAAATTCTGGCAGGGGTTGCCGAACTCGGTCACGCAACGGGTGTTACAGATATTTGTGTCGTGAATGACCAGATGTGCGGGCTGGTCTTCTTCGTGTTTGGTGCCGGAGTGGTAGAGATCGGTCAGCTTATCGAAGCTGAACTCGCCATCGCCTTTCGCCCTGCCCAGGAGGTGGGCGCGCGCGCCGCCATCCACGGGAAGCTCAGCCAGATGCTTCATGCGCGTGTGCCCGGGATGCGACGGATAACGCGCATACAAGCCTCTGCCGCCCGAGAGCTGTTGCAGGGCGGTGTGAAAGATGCCATGCAACATGCCGCGCTCGAATCCCTGATGGAAGTTGCGCACCTCCCAAAGCTCGTCTTTAATCCAACTGTGCTCCACGCTTACCGGATAGCGTTGCAATACCGAGGAAGAAAAATCAGAATTCTTCATGGCAGCGAACGCAGTCTCGGCGGCCAGCATGCCGCTCTTAATGGCGAGATGAATTCCCTTGAGGCGCTGTGAGTTCAGGAAGCCGGCGGAGTCGCCGATGATCATCCATCCATCGCCGGCCAGCGGTGGCAGTGACCACCAGCCGCCGTAGGGCAGCGACTTGGCGCCGTAGCGGATCATCTTTCCTCCGGCCAGCAGCTCTTTTACAAACGGATGCTGCTTGAGCTCCTGCAACACACGCTGCGGATCGAGCCGCGGGTCTTCGTAGTCGAGGCCGGTGACAAAGCCGAGAGAAACGATGTTGTCTTTGCCGCCGTAGATCCACGCCCCGCCATATTCTTTTGTGGTCAGCGGCCAGCCCAGGGTGTATATGACCTCGCCAGCTGCAATGCGTCCCGAGGGAACTTCCCAGAGTTCTTTTACGCCCACACCATAAGTCTGCGGATTGCTGTTGCGGTAGAGGTCGAGCCTTCCCGCAAGCTGTTTGGTCAGCGATCCCCGCCCACCCTCGGCCAGCACGGTAATCTTGGCGCGCAGGTCGTAGCCAGGTTCGAAATTCGATTTAGGATGTCCGGTCTTATCCACGCCTTTGTCGTCAGTACGCAAGCCGGTGACGCGATTGCCGTTAAAAAGCAACTCGGAGCCGGCGAACCCGGTGAAGATGGTGATGCCTGCCTGCTCGACTTTTTCTCCCAGCCACTTCACGAACTTGTTGATGGAAATGACATAGTTGCCGTGGTCCTGCAGCGGCGGAGGCGTGAGCGGGAGGTGCATAGCCTGCTTTTGCGTCAGGAAATACATTCCCTCTTTGTTGACTGTGGCATCAATCGGGGCTTCGTTCTCAAAACCGGGCAAAAGCTCCTGCATGGAGCGCGGATCAAGCAGCGCTCCCGAGAGACAGTGCTGGCCCACTTCGCGCGCCTTTTCCAGCACATAAATGTTTTCCTTGGATATAGCCGCCTGGGGAAAGCGCGCGTTATGGGCATCAATCAGTTGCGAGAGACGCAGCGCGCAGGCCATGCCGGCGGGCCCTCCACCGACGATAACCACGTCAGCTTCCATCTTCGGACGTTCAATACCTTCCAAGGGTTTGCGGAAAACGATCATGAGTTCGGCTCCCTTCGCTGCGTATCAACCAGGAGGAAACTGTAAAGGATAAACGATTGACAGGAGATTTGCCTGCTATTTGGTAACTGAGCTGTTTTGATCCAGGATAGAACCGGGAGGTTCTTTTCGGAAGAACTGAATCAGCAGCGAGGCAACGCCGCCTATCAACAGAAAAATTGCAGGAAGCCCTAAAAAAGTCGCTGTAACTATGCCCCAAGCTAACCCAGCGCCTGCAGCTTCATCTGTTTTTTGTGGTGCGAAGACACGGTAGAGAAAATCAATTACAAACACGCCTCCTATGACAATTCCAATTAGTCCGAAGGCTAGAGCAAACGGTTTCCACCATGTTTCGCGGTCTATCATGCTGTATCTGCTGCTTTCAGCTCCGATTATCTCACCAATCCAAACTCCCAAACCACAGCCTAACTAATCGCGATTTGATCTTGAATAGGCAACCGGGGTGCCCCACACACGCTCTTTTGCGTGTGTGGGATATGTTTCTCTGTGCCTCTGTGTCTCTGTGGTGAACTATCTTAACGTGCTGAGTTATCTTAACCGCGCCGCCGGATGGCCAGCAAAGTCAGATCGTCCCCGCGTGGGTCAGTGGCGGCGAAGGCGCGCAGGTCGTCAAGGCAAGCAGCGATCAGCTCGGCGGGAGGCCGCGCAGCTTGCTGGCGTACCAGGCGCGTGACTCGGTCAACGCCGTATTCGTTGTCTGCGCTGCCGGCTTCCGAAAGGCCGTCGGTGTAGAGAAAGAGGGTGTCGCCGGCTTCCAGTTGCAGGCGCGTGGCCGAGAACTCGCCTTCGTGGAACATCCCCAGCGGCAAACCGGTGGATTCAATGCGCAGCACGCCGCCGCGCCCGACGACGATTACCGGCCAGTGGCCGGCGTTATGGATTTCCACCTCCCCGTTGGGTTTAGCTTGCCCACACACTAGCGTGGCGTACTGCCCGGCCAGCACGCTTTCACAGAAGACGCGGTTGGCCTGGGTGACGATCTGGCCGAGCGGCAGGTTCATAGAGGTCAAGCTGCGGAACAAGGCGTGGAGCTGCGTCATCAGCATGCAGGCGGCCACGCCTTTGCCCGAGACGTCGCCCAGCGCGAAAAAAAGCTGCCCATCGGAGGGGATCAAGTCGCAGTAGTCGCCGCTGACGGGACCGACAGGCGCGTAATGATAGCTGGTCTCCCAGCCACCGGCGCACAGGCCTGCTTGCGGTAACAGATTGCGCTGCACCTCGGTGGCCAGGTCGAGATCGCGCTGCAACGCGGCCAGTTGCGGTTCGGTCAGGTGGTCCAGGCAGTAGCGCACCAGCGGATCGGCCAGCAGGCGGTCCTGCTCGATCGTTTCGTGACACTCTTCACACACGCCGTAGCTGCCTTCGGCCATGCGTTCCAGCGCCGAATCCACTTCGCGCAGCAGACCGCTCAGGCTCCCATTCGGCGGTGCCAGAGCAATCGCCGCTTCCAGGCGGCGCTTGCGCTCCTCCAGTTGATTGTGCAGGAAAGTAATCTCTAGCGTGACCATGATAACCTCCGCGGCTGTTTAAGGTAGTTGCTATTAGACTCTGACGGCCCTGTTTTCGATGCGTAATTTCTAGGATCATGCGAGCCTTTCAGGCCCGCGTTGAGATGCAAAACAAGTGGGCTTCAGTGGTGCCGCGTGGATACACCAACTCTGGAATTGCTCTTAGGGCTTCCACAGCGAAAAAAGGGTACCAATCTGGTATCAAACTCTTGGGTTTTGAGCAATGTCAGGTTACGCTGATTTGTTGTGTGTTTACGCATTCCAGAATGCGGGGGCTCGCGCCCCAGAGATCTTTGAAAATCTATGAAAGCAGTAAGTTAGATTCCACAATTGCTGCTACCGTGGAAGAGTGGGCCTTTCAGGCCCATGTTGAGACGCCCCCTAAGTGGGCTTCAGCCCCGGTGCCGGGTGGGTACACCAATTCTGGAATTGCTCTAGAAGGTTGGAGCCGAGGTCCACAAGCGCCGAAGTTAGGGAATAAAGCAAACCACACTAGCAGCTAGTATCGATTATTGGGCCCGCATATCTTTGAATAGTAAAGACTTACGGCAATCGAGACTGGCTGTGCAAGTGGGGTGCCTGAAAAAAGCTCCAATCTCTCAGAATGCAGACGCTCGTGTTATCGGGTAACTCGAAACTGCTCCTACAACCCGAAACTTGCTCGACAAAGCAAACCACACTACCAGCTTGTGTCGCCTGTTACGCCTGTATGTCTCTGAATAGTAAAGATTTATGGTAGTCGAGACTAGCTGTGCAAGTGGGGTACCTGAAAACAGCTCTAATCCATCAGATGCAGAGAGGACGCTTGAACCGGGCAACTCGAAACTTGAAACAGGAAACTCGAAACTGCTTCTACGTTTTTGCCTTCTTGACCTCTTCAATCAACGGAGGAACGATGTCGAACAGATTTCCGACAACACCGTAATCGGCGATCTCGAAGATAGGCGCTTCAGCATCTT
>DATHMF010000104.1 GCA_035487355.1 Terriglobales bacterium
GGGGTGATCCGCGCGGCGGTGGAGGCGGGGAAGAAGATCCACGTCTTTGCCGATGAGACCCGGCCCTTTCTGCAAGGCTCGCGTTTGACCGCATGGGAGCTGAATAAAGACGGCATTCCGACGACCGTCATCTCCGACAACATGGCGGGCGCGATGATGCGCCAGGGCAAGATCGGCGCTGTCGTAGTCGGGGCCGACCGCATTGCCGCCAACGGCGATGTAGCCAACAAGATTGGAACTTATACGGTTGCAGTGCTGGCAAAAGAGCATGGGATTCCGTTCTATGTGGCAGCGCCGTGGTCCACGGTGGACCTGGCCACACCCGATGGCGATGGGATTCCCATCGAGCAGCGCGCTGCTACCGAGGTCACACACTTTGCCGGCAAGCGGCTTACTCCTGAAGGTGTTGGGGTGGAAAATCCGGCGTTCGATGTCACGCCCAATAACTACATTGCCGCCATTATCACCGAGCGCGGACTGGCAAGAGCGCCGTACCAAAACTCTCTGAAGCAATTGGCCAATGGGAGGAAGTAAGAAAGAAGAAAACAGTTCCCAGTTCTCAGTTGAAGAAACATTCAGCAATCAATTTAAGGCCTTCGCTACTTTGACCTCCCACTTCGCGGAATCTAGGCGGGGTTCGCCAGCATCTAAGAAAATCAGTGCCAATCTTTAGTTGACCCGTCTCGGGCTGACGAATCAGGCGCTGAGATGATATGTTGGAAAGCTTACCTATCTTGTAAGGAGAGGACTTATGGAAAGAAAAGCAGGAGCAGTTTGGAAGGGCGGACTCAAGGACGGAAAAGGAATCCTGACCACCGCCAGCGGAGTATTGACGGCCACACCCTACTCGTTCAGCACGCGTTTTGAAGATGGAAAAGGGACCAACCCGGAAGAGCTGATCGCCGCGGCCCATGCCGGATGTTTTTCCATGGCCCTCTCCGCGCAGCTGGGCAATGCCGGCATCACCGCGGAGAGCATCAGCACCGAAGCCACGCTTACGCTGCAGAAGCTGGAATCAGGCTTTACCATCACCAAAGTTCATCTTGATGTCACGGCCAAAATCCCCGGCGTAGATAAAGCCGCCTTTGAGAAGGCCGCCCAGGACGCCAAGAGCGGATGCCCGGTTTCGAAAGTGTTGAAAGCGGAGATCACGATGGATGCGAAGCTGATTTAGAAGCAGTTCTCGGTTCTCAGTGGTCAGTTCGCGTGGATGAGGGTCTGATGAACCTGCGTCCCCTTCCGCTTCCTGCGGAATCCAACAAGCGCCAAACGCCTCGAGTTGGTGTAGGATGGGCGGGATGCAAGAGTCTGATCCTCGTTCTGGTAAGCGCAGTGAGACGCGGCTCCCGGAAACACTCAAGGCGGCCAAGCCCGCCGTCAATCCAGGCCAGTATTGTCCTAATTGCGGAGCGAAGCTGCATGATTCACGCTGCAAGCTGGCCTGCAAGACATGCGGATTTTATTTGAGCTGCTCTGATTTTTATTGATGAGCGGCCAGGGAATTCCTGGTCGTTGATCTGCGATTTTTCTATAAAAGCGCTGCGCGATACTACTCACTATGCATGCGCAATAATTCACGGATTTCGCGGTTGATGCGGGCGGCGTCGCGAGCTGCCTGGTCAATGAGGGACAGCCACTTTTTATTGTTTTCATCAAGATTAGCCTGGCCGAGCAGGTAGGAGGCCTGCATGACGGTCTCCATGGAGTTGCTCAGGTCATGCGCCAGCTTGCGGAGCTGTTGGCTCAATTCGGCAGGCATTTTTTTGCCGACGACGGAAAGAACCTCTTTTGTCTCTTGAACATCTTTTTTTTCTTCTTTCTCCTCGGGAGGAGCGGAAGACTTCGTCTTCGGTTGTGGCGGCATGAGGGAGTCCCTTCCGTTCTAAAGACAGTTTACATCTGACACAGGGCTGGGTCACTGCAGAATTAGAGCTAAGCTCCGATGTAAGAGCTGTTTTGGCCGCATGGCCACAACCTGCTGCAACTTTCGTAATCCCGACCCTTGTGCCCGGTCCGAGCCCGCGTACTATTTCTTGGTGGCTTTGCCCTCCATGAGGGTTGCCCATTCCCCAGTTTCAGACGCCATCTCGTATTTGAAGGTGTAAGAAGTTGGGGAGACTATTTTCATAGTGAACCGGCCCTTTATTTCCTTGCCTCCTATCTTGTCATTGCTCATCCAGGTCCAGGTATCGCCTTCGACTGTGCCCGTGGAGTGATCGGCTTCTCCCATGCTGTTATAGGCATTGTAGGTGTAAACCTTGTCATCGGTTTTGTAGCCCATTACTGCGAGCTCCTTCCCCGGTCCCATGGGGCTGTTAAAATCAGAGTGTATGAGCAAGAAGAAATTACCCGGCATCCATTCGGTGCGGTCGATGCCGGTGAATTTACCACCCGGGCCATAAGGGCTTGGCTTCATATCAGCTTCGGTGGCCCAAGTGCCCACAAAATAATCGAACCGCTTGAGCTCGGGACCGGGTTTGGGTGCTTGTGGCGGGGCCTGTGCGAAGACCGCAACAGACAAAAACAAAATCGTAATGAGAATTGTAGCCAGGCTTCGTTTCATAGATTCTTCCTCCTTCGAAAGTCGAGACAACAAATCTTAGGTTTGCGGGGAAGAGAAGTCAATCGGGCCGCTGACTTTCGAGTCGCAGTTTAAGGCGCTAAGGGATTCCATCCATCTTCTCCGGCGAGAAATTGTTTTGTGTGCCACTTCTCTGCCTCTTGAGTGCTGAGCTGATGCGAGTAGGGTTCACGGGCCTGAGCATTGGATCCGGGACCGGTTGAGTTGTATTCGCCGTAAAACGCGGTGGGAAGACTGGGCTTGCCGAAGCGCACCCACTCCGTCCATCCGGCGGGAATCACCGGAGCATCAATTTGGGCGTTCAGATACACGACGGTCGCATAAGGACGCCACGGCCGGCCCAGCGCGATCGTGGCAGCACGCGGCGCGGCGGTCAGGTGGCACTTATTGAAAACGTATCCGCTGCTCGACTGCTCGGCAGTGTGCCGGTCTTGCGCGGTGAACATCACGTTGCCAGTGGGGATGCCATGCAGTTCGCAATGATCGAAGACGGCCATGCTGTCGCCGAAGATGAAATCCACACCACCCTCTATATAAGAGTTGGCGAAGTACTGGCGGGTGGGCAGGCATGGACCGTAATCTCCATAGCAGTAGCGGCTGGCGGCGAAGAGCGTATCCTGCGCGCCGAGTATGCGCAAATTCTTAAATATGCCCCGGTCGGCGGTAACCGCCAGCGCTACGGCTTGTCCTTTATCCACGCCAAAGTCATTGGCGATAGTGAGATGATCGAGCGTGACATCATCGGCTTCGACAAACACTGTAGCAGTATTAAAAGTTCCGCCGGCTGTCGAGGCGCCATTGTTATAGATGATGGTGGTCTGCGCGGGATCAGACGCCGCTCCATGCAAATGCACATGCGGCTTGCGGATGGTGACGACCTCGCGATAGGTGCCGGGCTTGACCAGAACGTCGCCGCCGGTCGAGGCGAGCGCGTCTATCGCCTTTTGGATGGAGGTAAAGCCGGCGCCATCTTCATTATTCTGGGCAACGATCACCGACTTCTTTTTGCCCGGAGATTCGATCGACCCGAGGCCAACGAGCACCTCCGGTTTCAGTGCAAAGGGGAATCCCACCGCATCAGGAGATTCGATTGACGTGAGATCAACGAGCACCTCCCATTTCGGCGCAGCGGAGAATGCTGCTGCATCACAGGTTGCGCCAGGCGATGACTTCAAGCCATCACCGTTAAGCCCACCTATGCCCGCGACCACGGCATCGCGAAAATCAATGTCTTTGACGGCACCCTTGACGCCGGATAAGGACGAGACCATCTGGCCATCTGACTGTTGCACACCGAAAGGCTCAGCCACGTTGCGCATGCAAATTTTATTGAAGTGGATATCGTGCGCCGCGCCGCCTTCGCCGCCCTTCAAATTAAAGTGAATGCCGGTGCGGGCACCTTCGATGGAGGCATTGTCGAGCGTTACTCCATGCACGTCGCCAAAGACGTCGTCACCGATGGAAACGCCGCCCGAGCCGAACAGATGCACATCATGCATATCAACCTGCGAGCTGGCCCCAAGAATGCTCGCCTTGATGACCAGTCCTTCGGCCGGCACGCGAATCCATGTATTGGTAACGCGCGCATCGAGCGCATTGCTGAGAAGCAATCCGGCTGAGGCCGCGGAATCTTCCGGCGAATCTACTTTAAGCCCCGCGACCACGAGCGCGGTGGTTTTGAAGATTGCAGCATGCATGCCGGCGGCATTGCGCAGGGTGATGTCGATCATCCGGAATCCCTGCGACTCGTAGCTGGAAACAAGATCGGGCACCGGGACCGCCTTGCGGGATTTTTTAGCCAAGCGAACCAGCTCCCACCACGACTTGCGTCCGTCCATTGCAGTGCCGTCCAGAGCGGCGTCGCCCTGGCCATCAATCACTCCCGATCCGGCCACGCCGCTGAAGGCCGCCTGATAGGCAAAGATAAATGGCTTGCAGGCAGGGACATTACTGTCGCTGCGAGTTAACGGCTCGCCACATTTTGCCGGCGGCAGATCGTAGTCGCGCGGGTTGCGCGATGCATAGAGGGTCGCACCTTCCGCCACAAACAACGTAACGCCACGCGGCAAAATCAAGGGCGCCGATTCAAACGCCGTCTTCGCGCCATCGGCGAAGAGAACAACTGCCTTGCCCGGACTGCAAAGGTTAAGCGCCGATTGAATCCTGGCAGTGTCGAGTTGACTGGCATCAAGCCGCCCAGCACCCGGACGCGTCCGATTCGCTGTGAGCGCAGCACATGCCTTAACCGGCATCTTCTCTACATCAGGCGTTGGTTCTGCGGCGCAGACCCTCGTTCCAACGCCTCCGATAAAAACAATAAAAGCGACAAGAACAGCGACAAGAACAGCAATGGCAACACAACTCAGCCTGAGCGCGGCAGTTTTCTTGATTCTCATACGGTGTCTAAATATACAACCGGCGGCGCTGACATTTGATTTTGGTCCCCAGTTTTTTGCCTCGTCGGCGGGTCCGGGGACGGGGTACTTGCATGGTAGTCATTTTGCCCTGCTTTTGCCGCCTCGCCCTCGCTGAAGTCACCTGAAATCTTGCACTTAGGCGGGGCGATGGGGCGCTCGGCTGGGGGACTTGCTGGGCAGTCCTCAGTTGTCTGTCCTCAGTCCTCAGCAAAAGCAACCGCAAAAGACTTTCGCCGCAGATGAACGCAGATCAACGCTGATTTTCGGGAAGATTGTAGCGGTCCACCCACCCCCACTTGCTGGCAGGTGTTTCTGGTGCCCAAAATCGCGTCTGACCCTCGTCATTATTGGCGAAAATCGTTCCAGGGCGGGGGACTTGCTGCTGGTCAAAAACAGCTCCAGTCATCAGTTCTCAGAATCCCAAATCGCAACAAATTTTCAAAGAGCTAAAGGGTCATGAAACCCCGCATTCTAGAATGCCTGGTTCTTTTGCAGTTGTTTTAACCGGCAACCGGTGGCTGGCAACTGCTTCTCAATGATGACCTGTAGTTTCCGGGGAAGCAAGGTTTTAGTGCCAGAATGGTATCACTCGGTCCCTTGATGGATGGTGTGAGTAACTAAAAAGATAAAGGGGGTGTGGGCAGGATGCCCACACGACAGCCGGCGAGACGCCGGCGCTACGTCAAACTGAGCCACCTACTCCACATTCTGGTACAGGCGATAGCTCTCGTCTCCAATTGCTGCGAATGGGCGGAGTATAAGGCTGCCTGTGTCTGCCTTTACAACCCAATCATCGGAGGACTGCGACGCGGCGGTGGCGCTGAGCAATTGCTCACGCGTTATCTGACCGGGAAGATCACCCACCGCAAAAAGCGCAAGCGGGCCTCTCAATAATGCGACCAGGTTGGGGTTCTCGCTATCGACGGCCTGCAAGCGCAGCGGCATATCCATTTCAAACTCGACGCGATCGCCATTCTTCCAATGGCGCTGCAGAGCAAGAAACTTTCCCGGCACAATCTCGTTTTCAACACGGCGGCCGTTCACGGAGAGCCTCGTCCTCGGGCCAGCCCACTCCGGGATGCGCAGATATACGGTGAACCTTTCCGGGCGAGCCAGCTTCAATTCCATCTGTACGGTATTGGTTTTGGGATAATCGGTTTTCAGTTCCAGTAAGCAGCGCGTTTTGTGCTGCGACCAGGTGATCCGGGAAGGAATGAAGAGATTCACGTAGATGCCATCCTGCGCCCGGTAGTACGAACTGATGCCGTAATCGGCCGTCAATTGCGGAAATGTTCCCGAACAGCAAGGCCATTTGTCCTTGTGGTAGACCTTCTTGCCGTCGTTGTTGTAATCGGAATAGTAAAAGCTGGTGCCGTCAGGAAGGATAGGTTTGGCGCCGGCGATGGTGTTGTAAAGCACCTGCTCCATGCTGTCGCCGTAACGCGAGTCGCGCGTGACCCGCAACAAATAACGCGTGATCTTAAGATGGCCGTAGGCGCCGCAGGGCGTTTCGAAGCTCGAGTGTGTAGCCCCCAGGCTTGCCGCCAGCTTGCCTTTGCCTGGTGTGAAGAAACTCTCGTTCGGCCCCCAGCCTCCGGTGGCGTAGCTTTGTTCCTGTACCATACGCAAACCGTTGGCCGCCGCGCGAAGATATTTCCCATCGTTCAAAACCAGGTAGGCCTGCATGGCGGAGCTCAATGCGTTGACGTGACTGTAAGCATGCTTGCCGGGAAGAACATTTTGGCCTTCCGCGAGCGGATCGAAGTAATCCTTGTGAAGAAAGCGGATTGCCAGATCACGATAGCGCTCGCTTCCGCTACGCTGGTAAGCAAGAAAGAAGTTTTCGGGCAGCGTATAGCTTTCATCCCATGTGTAGGCGTTGTCCTTATGCGGCCTGGCTTTCTGCTCGTCTCGACTGAGAGCCTTCTCAGGAAGATGCCACAGCACTGCGTCGGTGCTGCGTGCCAGTACCTTAAGCGCCTGCGGGTCCCCAGCAAACTCGTGGGCATCTATAAGGCCGCAGCATATTTTGTCGAATGTGTAGGCCGGCAGATGATAATCCACATAAAATTTGCCTGCCAGATCAACGGTCTCGGCGTAGGCGAGAACCAGGCGATGTACTTTCTCCCGGGTAGCCTTGGAGCGTGTCACCGCGTGTGCCCTGGCCAGAGCGGAGAGGTACTGTCCAAAGCTGTGGCCGGGAATAAAGCCATGAAAGTTCTTTTTGGGATCGAAGTCGCTCGAATTGTCATACCATCCGCCCATGTCCGGACCGGGAGCAGGCAGTCCCGCACGCTGGCGGAAGGGTTTCAGCAGGGCGTCCTCGTCCAAATTTAAGAAGACCTGGTGATTATGATCGAATTGCCGGCGGAATAGACCTTCGAGCAACTGAACCTGGGAATAGTCAAATACGGAGAGCGGCGGGGCGAGAGAAACCTGAGTTGGAGCACTCCACGCAGAAACAAACGGTGTGCAGAACGCTCCGCCAGCCGCCACCGCGCTCAGTTTCAGAAACTGCCGCCGGGATGTATTCCTATCGCGAAGCAACATTCGCACCCTGATTTACAGACTCGGCCACACGGATGAGCGCCGGCAAAATCTTATCAAACTCGCCGCTTCCCGGTTCGCTGAAAGCAAAATAGAGTTTGCTGTAGAGGGTGTAGAGTTCGTCGTATAGAGTAAGCGCCTCTCCCGTTTACTTGCTGCCTGGCTCTGAACGCGTGCTGAACTTGAGTACAGTAACCGTATGATAGCGCTCTCCGGGCTTCAGTTCCGTCGAGGGAAAGTTGGGATGGTTTGGAGAGTCGGGAAAGTGCTGCGTTTCCAGGCACAACCCAGACCGTTTCGGATAGACACGGCCCTGTTTGCCGGTGATGGTTCCATTAAGGAAGTTGCCGGAATAAAATTGCAGTCCGAGTTCGGTGGTGAGCACCTGCAACACGCGACCGGTAACGGGCTCGTAGAGTTCGGCGGCCTCGTTGAACTTACCCGGAGTTTTATCGAGCACCCAGTTGTGATCGTAGCCCTTGCCCTTCACAAGTTGATCATCAGCCGCGTCAATACTCTGACCAATTGCAGTTGATGTTCGAAAGTCAAAAGGCGTGCCTTCAACGGACTTCAACTCTCCGGTGGGAATAAGAGTGGAATCCACCGGTGTAAAGTGAGAGGCATTGATCTTGAGCTGGTGCTGCAGAATCGTATCCTTGCCCTGACCGGCAAGATTGAAATAAGAGTGGTTCGTCAGATTCACCACAGTAGCTTTATCCGTGGTAGCGAAATACTCGATGTGTAACGCGTCTTCGCTCAAAGTGTAGCGGACGGTGGCGGTGAGGGTCCCCGGATATCCCTGGTCTCCGTCTTTGCTCACATAGGTGAGCTCAATTCCATCCTTGATTGGCTTTGCCTTCCATACCACCTTGTCAAAGCCGCGCGTGCCGCCATGAAGCGAGTTTCCCCCGTCATTCTTGGACACGGAGTAAGTCTTGCCATCCAGGGTGAAGCTGCCATGGGCAATGCGGTTCCCGTACCGGCCGATGATCGCCCCAAAGTAAGGATTCTTGGCTACATACTGACTCAGCGAATCGTAACCGAGCACAACGTCGTCGGGATTTCCCTTACGATCGGGTACACGAAGAGAGACGATAATTCCGCCATAGGTGGTGATGCGCGCTTCGATCTTGCCACTGCGGAGGGTGTAAATCTCCACCGGCGTGCCGTCGTCAAGTTGATTGAAGGATTGTTTGGTGATCACCGTCTTCGCTTGTGCAACCAATGACACGAGCAAGATGCAAAAAACCGTAAGCTTGAAACCCGCGCCTACCAGAGACATAGTTGTTCCTCTCCTGCGTGCAGATTAGTTTTCAACCGGGCAGAGCGACAGATCTCAGCAGCGCTTATGCTAAAGCAAAACGATTCGCCCAAGAACCCAGTCTGGCGACTTCCAAAGTCGCAATCTTGAGTAAACGCTTACAATACCATAGTGCCCAAGGGGCGGTAATCAATTGCTCGTGGCGCACATGCAATTATTTCCGAAGCTGGCGCCAAAATTAATTAATGAGGAGTTACGTGAAAGACGAAATTCAATTGTGCTGCCGCTGTGCTGTTCGACATCCAAACGGGGGCCCATTGAAATTGCTCGGCACGAATGTCATGAACGTGAATTCATCTCAGGCATAAGGTTGAAAGCCGACGCAACAGCAATAGCAAAGGCGTCCCGAGGGACGCCTTTGCTATACGAAAACATCTCCAACCCATAAATCAGAAGTAGACCTTGAGACCAAACTGAATGTAGCGCGAACTTCCGCCTGGATTAAACAGAGTGCCGAAGCTGTTGTTATATGCGTTACGCAAGCGCCACAACTTATAACCGTTCAGCGTTCTGATGTCATAGGAGTTTGGCTGCGTGGCATTGAAGTTTGCCGGAAGCTGCATGGTGAAGAAATCCGTGGGCAATACCCCATTGCTTCTTTGGGTGTTCACCAGGGTTTGGATTTGGTTACATACGGCGGCACCTGGACCACTGCACACACCAGTGGTTGAGCTCACAGAGGTAACCGTTGGCTGGCCGTTTGCGATCGCCCAACCGTTATAGTCATTAGAGTTCATGAATGTTGCAACCGGCGCCGACATGAAATCGGTGAAGTTGTTATTGGGCCCAACGCGGAACACCGGGTGGTTGAAGGCATTGAGCAGGTCCATGCGGACTTGGAGCTTGCGTCTGCCCTCGCCCCCAAGCGGGAAGCTCTTCTGAATCGAACCATCGAAGTACTGCTGCGATGGGCCGCGGACGCCATCGAAGGTGCGGGGAGCGTTGCCGAACTGCCCCAGCGCTGGACGCTCAAACGCCAAGGGATTCAGGAAAGGCTGGCACTGGGTGCCGAGCGGGCAACTACTGCTCCAAAGCGGGTTCTTTAGAGGAACACCGGGAACAATGTTGGGGCGCATTTGATGGGTATTTGCGGGATCACCGATCTGGTTCGAATCAACCAGCGTTGCCCACGCTGGATAGCCGCTGGTAATACGGAAGATGCCAGTCGTTGTCCAGCCGCCTACTATAGTTTTGACCGGAGCCCATGCGTTGCTGAGAAATTTGCGTCCCTGCCCGAAGGGCAAATCGTAAATCACGGTAGTGTTAAAACTGTGCTTCTGGTCGAAGGTTGATACCGACCGGTCGAAGCTTCTGGGCGCGCCGAAGGCCGATTCTCCCGAAACCTGGCCGGTTGACAGAACAAATTTGTCGCTCGCGCCCTGGGAGTCGTCAATGGACTTGCCAAAGGTGTAGTTCGAGATGACGGTCAAGCCCTTGCTGGTTCGGTGGATCACATTTATATATGCGGCGTGCCGGACGCTGTTGCCGGAGGCGTCGTACAAAGAAATCAAAGCGGCGAAGCCAGCATAAGGACTATATAAGGTTCCCGTGAATATCTTGGTGCCGTTCGGTGTCTGCCGCCCCAGCGGATCAACAACGCCACTGCTGCCAGTGGTGCTATAGGGATTAACGTTGGCTGGATCAAGCGTGTTCACAACGAGGTTGAAGTTGGTCGGATTGATATCTTCGCCACCTTCAAACAAATGCGTGCCCTTGTTACCGACATAAGCTAACTCTACCGTCGTGTGCCGGCCCGCGTCCCATGCCAGGGTAAAGTTCCAATTTTGGGAATACGGCGAGTGATGGTTAGGGGAGAGTGCAAATCCGGGCATAGTCAGGCTACTGAACCCGTTGGGCTGAATGTACAGCAACCCATTTGCCGGGATGTTTTTGAAGACTGCCTGATTGACGTCAATTGGGTTAACAACCGGTGGATTCTCACCCAGCCTCATTATGTACGCAGGATTTACTGTAGCTCCTACGTAATTTGTCAGAAATCCAAAATCAGGGTTAGGAAGGCGGGCAGCACCAGATACAGGAAGGTGAGATATTCCGTATCCGCCGCGGATGGTTACCTGACGTCCCCCGAAGGCGAGGAAGTGGGGCGACCAGGCGAAGCCGAATCGCGGCTCGAAGTCGTGGTAATCGGCCGGAAACAGGTATCGCGAACGGCCACCCTTACCGGCAAAGGCAAACGGCGGCACCAGGATGGATGCAAGCGGAATACTCCCTGTCGGATTGCCGGCAGTTGCGGGAAGAACCCCGGCGACGGCACCTCCCGGCACAGGGTAGGACTGCGCCAGGTCAGGACGGAACACGCCTTGCAGATTATTCTGTTCAGTCCGGGGCAGCTCAAGGTTGTAACGCACACCCAGATTCAGGGTCAGGTTGGAGCGCACCTTCCAGTCGTTCTGCACAAAACCGGCCGCGGCGTTCCAGCGGTAGTGATAGCGAAGGATTGCTGGACGGAAGGTTGCAGCGTTTGCAACCCCAAGTAAGAAGCTGGCTATCGTGTCTCCGCCGGTGCCGGTGTTGCTGCTGCCATTGTTGTTGGTTTGCAGCGCCCGGATGTCGTAGTTGCCGCCGATGGCATCGAACAGCGGAGTTTCGTTTTGCAGCGAGTGCGAAAGGTCAACCCCAAACTTCCAGTTCATGGCGCCGCGCGTGAGGTAGACGATATCAGTAATGCCATAGCGCTCTTCGGTATCGTCCTGGCTGCTGGAGCCCTGCCCGCCGATGAAGGGAAGAGAGGGGACTCCGCCATGGGTCAAGCTCGGCAGGCCCAGTATGGTGTTGAGGTTCTGGCCGGTGTTGACGTCGTATTTCTGCCCTATTGTGGTGCTGAAGCGGCCGCGGGTGTAGTTCAGACGCAGGTCGTTGAACAGCGTGGGCGTGAACACGTGGGTGTAGGCGATCATCGCTTGCTTCGAGTTACTGTACTCAGCTCCCTCGCCGGTTGGGCAGCAGGGGGTAAATTGGTCTTTGACGGTCGGCTGGTTGGTGTAGCGGCCGTTGATCTGGTTGTTCTGAGAAAAGATGTGGTCAACGCGCACCGTGTACCGGGTCTCATCTTGGCGGAGCGTGCGCGGGTTAAAGAAATTGGTGATGTTGCCATTGGGGTCAAGAAAATACGCTCCTGCTCTGGGAATGTACGCCAGAGCCTTAAGGGCAGTCGCATCCAGAAGGTTCTGCGGGATGATATTGCCCGTAAACACCGGGTAGGTTGCCGGAGCCGGCAGTATGGCCTGAAACTGATTCGTGCCGGGGACCGGAACGTAATGGTTGTAGATTAGTGGGTCGCATGCGTTATTACCGGTGCACTGCTGAAACCCAAACTGGGCTGCAACAGCAGTCGGGACCCTGACGATGGCGCCGCCATTCGGTTGCTTGACCATAACAGTATTGCTGAAGTCCCCCGCTCGCATTGCATCTGTAGGCAACAGTTGGTAGCTGTCACTGCAATTGACACAAAGGTCGCGCCGGTAGCGTGGCTCATAGGCAGCAAACCAGAAGGTCTTGTTCTGGCCGTGATAGATCTTCGGGATAATAACCGGTCCGCCGGCGGTGAGCGAAAACTGGTTGTACTTGAGTTGGGGCCCGGGCGGCTTGCGGGCTGTGGGGCCAGCGATCCAGTTCGGGGAGTCGAAATAGGGATTACGGACATACCAGAGGGCTGTGCCGTTGAACTGATTGGTGCCCTGTTTCGTGGTGGCGTTGATGATGCCCCCGCCGGTGTTTCCGTATTCCGCCGAAAACGCCGAGGTCTGCACCGAAAACTCCTGCACCGTTTCAGGTGAGAAGCTGACCATGGTGCGCGCCAGGCTGACTCCGGTATTGTTGACGCCGTCAGAGAGAAAGGTGCTGGCGCCGGGACGCGCTCCATTGATACTCAAGTTGTAGCCCGGTACGGTAGCACTCGCCGATAGCCCGGGGTCTTCGCTGCCGGCGTCTCCAGTTATGTTGGGCTGGGTCACAGCTAGATCCAGCACACTGCGGTTGATCAGGGGTACGTCGGTAAGCTCGCGCTCGGTGACGGTAGTGCCCGTGGTGCCGGATACGGTATTGATCTGCGCCGTTTCGGCGCTGACGGTGACCGCCTGGTTGGATGTCCCGACCTGGAGGGTTGCGTTTACCGTCGCAACGCTGGCGGTATCCACCTTAACCTGCTCGACGATCTCTGTCTTGAATCCTTTAGCCTCGACGGTCACACTGTACAGCACCGGGTCGAGAGAAAGGACGCTATACGCGCCGTTACGAGCAGTTTTGGCCACGCTCTTTTGGTTGGTGCCAAGATTGGTTACTGTGACTGTAGCCCCGGCTACCACAGCGCCAGATTTATCAAAGACGGTCCCGGAGATTCCGCCGCGGTTGGTTTGTGCAGCTAGAAATCCAGACAACAACACAATCACGATCAGTATGCGAAAACGCAGTAAAACCTTCATGCTCTCCCCCGTTTTTGGGAAGCCTCATATGTGCGGGCATTCCTCAAATCAATCGGACGCTTATGTAGCACCGGAAAGAAATGAGTGTCAACGAGTTGCTGGCCAAAAGGGAAGGTTTTGTCAGATAGAACAAAAAACGGGGAGTTGGCCTTAATCTAGGGTACTCATAACAAGAGGATTGAGGTTAATCCAGTCCAATCGCGGGCGCGGCAGACGACCAACACCTTTCGAGCCATCCGTTTCGCATAGCGATACGACAAACAGGCAAATCTAAGCTTTCCCACATTAGGAACCGCAGGGGAATTATTTTTGCCTGATGAATTTGGATTTTCAGAGACTAAATCCAGTGCTTCTCAGCGTAAGCATTCGGGGAAAGGTAGGCCCTATATAAATGTTGGAGCCCACCTTCACCATACAACTTTACGGTCCTACAGTCACGTTGTCGAAGGTGGAGGTGTTCAGCGCAGCATTGTTGTGCACCGTTACCGCCAAACCTGCCTGGGCAGCGGTCGCCACGGTCACGGTAATTGATCCAACCTGCGTCCAGGCGACCCCGTCTGCTGAGGTAAACCCGGTGAACGTATTAAACGTGAAAGATCTCTTCTAAAAATTCCATGTTCTGGTCTGGCAACAAGCCCTCGGGCTGCACGAAGAAATCGGCCATTTGGCGCTGCCATCGTTTGTTTACGTCGAGTCTGGAGATTTCGGCTCGCGCCCGTTCGAAATCTTCAGTTTCCAGGTACCCGATCAGCAGACCGTCAGCTCGCAGAAACAATGAGTAGTTGTTCCAACCAGTCTCGCGCAAAGCAGCGAGCATCTCGGGCCATACTGCACTATGCCAGCGCGTATATTCCTCAAGACGTTCAGGCTTTACCTGCAAAATAAAACAGACACGTTTCACACGGCCGTTGGAACCTGGTTTGCCATTCGAGCCTGGGACTGGTTCCGCCTGAAAATCGTCAGCAGGCGCTGCACTTCTCCCGGTTCGCAAATCAGTATCTGGAGCGTCCATAGCGGAGCGAGATTACACGTCTGGAGGGCTGGAAAAGGCGTTTTTCTGGATTACGTTAATTATTTCGTATTGCAAAATTTTTTGTGATTGTTCCATCTTGCCAAAAAATCCTTATAAACCAAAGACATGCAAACATAAAAGCCCAGTCGCAAGGGCAAAATAAGGATTTGTGAAAAATCCATGTCGATTTTGCTATGCAGAACGCAAGAAGAGGTATTTTCTGGTATACTCCTCGCCGCATTCATGAGCTCCAATTTAAGAAGTCGAGATCCATATCTGGTTAAATCGGTTGTCCATTCTTCCAAAATTCTTTCGGCATTCTGTTCTGTAGGAGAAGCCCTTCCGCTTAAAGAGATCGCGGAACGAAGCGGCCTGCCGAAGACCATGGCCTTCCGCCTGCTCCACACTTTAGAAACGTGCGGCATCGTGGAGAAGGTCGGCAAAAACCTTTATCAATCGAACATACGTCCGCTCAAGCAGAAACTCTACCGGCTGGGCTACGCCGCCCAGGGCACCGATTATGAATTTTCCAGGGAAGTTTCCGCGAGCTTGCAGCGAGCGGCCACGGCTGAGGGCATCGAGCTTATCTCACTCGATAACCGCTACAGCCCGAAGATCGCCCAGAGCAATGCTGATCTTCTGGTGCGCGAGAAAGTAGATTTGGCCATCGAATTTCAAACTGACGAAACCGTAGCGCCAATCGTTGCGGCAAAGTACCGCGAGGCGAACATTCCCATGATCGCCATTGATATTCCGCATCCCGGAGCCACTTATTACGGGGCCAACAACTATGAGGCGGGACTGATCGGCGGACGCCATCTCGGCCGGTGGGTCAAAGAGCACTGGCACTCCGAGTTGGACGAAATCATTCTGCTCGAATTGCGCCGCGCGGGCAATCTGCCGCAGATGCGGCTCACGGGAATGCTCGTCGGATTGCACTTGTCTTTGCCGCAAGCGAAAAATTGTCTGGTCAAGCATTTGAACGGTGATGGAGACTGGGGGAGAAGCTTTGAAGCGGTACGCCGGCATTTGCAGTACACGCGTTCCCGCCGCCTGGTGGTTGGGGCCATTAATGACCTCAGCGCTATCGGCGCTTTGCGCGCGTTTGAAGAAGCGGGCCGCGCGGAAACATGTGCCATTATGGGACAGAATGCGTCACCGGAAGGAAGAGCCGAGTTGCGCGAGCCGAATACCCATCTCATCGGCTCGGTTGCTTTCTTCCCAGAGCGCTATGGGCCGGACCTGATCCGGGTCAGCCTGGATATTCTGAACAAAAAGCTGGTGCCTCCCGCGGTCTTTGTTGAACATAAGCTGGTAACGCCGAGCACGGTGGACCATTTCTATCCAAACGACAGTTTGATGCAACCACCTTCGCTGGCTGGCCCACGCCAAACCTTGCAATCCACGAAATCGGGCGGCAGCGATGCCGATTCACGGCGGGTCCGTTACGTGGTTAAAGTTTTGGCAGCTCACGAAAAGGAAGAGTCTTAGGGAGAAGGCAGGGTGCTGGCAGGAACTGCCTGTTCGATAAAAGCATTCAAAGGTCCTCTAGCATTCCTTATCCAAACCAATGTCACGGGAAAAACCCTTCAAAATCAACTCAATCGTTCTTACTCTTACCATTCTCATTGCACAAAGCAGCTTGCATGCCGGCGGGAACATCGCCAGGAAAAAGGCATCTCCAATTCCAAATGTCTCTCATGTTTGGGTCGCCGACAATAAAGACGGCACATACAAGAACCCGATTCTATACGCCGACTACTCTGACCCGGATGCGATCCGCGTAGGCGACGATTTTTATATGACCGCTTCCAGCTTCGATGCCGTACCGGGCTTGCCCATCCTGCATTCGAAAGACCTGGTGAACTGGACGATCATCGGACATGCGTTGAATCAGCAACCTCCCATCGACGTGTACAGCAAAACCCAGCATGGCAACGGAGTGTGGGCTCCGGTGATGCGCTATCACAATGGTGAGTTCTATATTTTCTATCCCGATCCAGAGTTCGGGATTTACATGGTGAAGGCAAAGAGTCCGGCGGGACCATGGTCAACGCCTCTGCTGATCAAACAAGCAAGGGGATGGATTGATCCGTGTCCGCTGTGGGATGACGACGGCAACGCATACCTGGTCAGTGCGATGGCAGCGAGCCGCTCGGGTATCAAGAGTGTTCTTGTAGTCAGCCGCATGGCGCCTGACGGAACCAAGCTGTTGGATGATGGCGCGCTGGTGTTCGACGGTCATGAGGGAAACGCCACAGTTGAAGGACCAAAATTCTACAAGCACAACGGTTATTACTACATCTTTGCGCCTGCGGGTGGAGTGGAGAGCGGCTGGCAGTTGGCCCTTCGCGCAAAGAACGTATATGGACCTTACGAGCAGAAAGTTGTGCTGGCGCAGGGTAGCACGCAAGTCAACGGGCCGCATCAGGGCGCATGGGTGAAGACGCAGACGGGCGAATCGTGGTTCCTGCATTTTCGGGACATGGGCGCTTACGGACGCGTTGTATATCTGGAGCCAATGACGTGGGTGGACGATTGGCCGGTGATGGGAAAGCAAAACGAGCCGGTGGCTACGTGGAAAAAGCCGAACGTGGGCAAAGTGTGGCCGGTGGCAACTCCGGCGGATTCCGACGAATTCAACAGCAATGAACTTGGCATGCAATGGCAGTGGCAGGCGAATCCAAAGCCAGGCTGGGCCTTCCCGGCTGGAGGTCTGGGATTTCTGCGTATATTCAATATCGCGACCCCGCCAGATTTTAAAAATCTGTGGGACGCCCCGAACCTGCTGCTGCAAAAGTTCCCAGGCCCGGAGTTTACGGTCATTACGAAAGTAACTTTTACGCCGGGAGCAGACGGCGAGAAGATCGGACTCATCATCATGGGAATGGATTATGCCTATGTATCTGTGGAGAAGAGGACCGAAGGGCTGTTGATCTCGCAGGCCATCTGTAAGGACGCCGACCGGCATGCGCCAGAACGTGTGAGCGCAAGCATTCCCGTAAAGGGAAAGACATTTTACTTGCGGGCTGGGGTATCGAAGCAGGCGGTCGCCAGCTTCAGCTACAGCAGTGACGGCATCAACTTCACTCCAATCGGCGAGCCATTCACGGCGCGGCAGGGCAGGTGGATTGGAGCAAAGGTTGGTATCTTCGCCGTGGGGCCAGGCACGAGCCGTGAGATTGGTTATGCCGACTTTGATTGGTTCAGGTTCGATTCGTTTTGAAGCTGAGAGCTGGCGTTGCTCTTCCACAGTAGCGGATACAGTAATTATGGAATCGCAATATGGACCGCGACAAATGACAAAGACAAAGATCTTACTCTGTTTCATTCTGCTGATCGCATTCGCACCGACGCTATTGCTGGCGCAAGAGCTGGTCACCATTCAGGTAGATGCGAACTCCAAACTTGGTCCGTTTAAACCGATTTCGTCTTACTTCGGATACGACGAGCCGAATTACACGTACACCAAAAATGGCCGCAAGTTGATTGGTGAGCTGGCCGCACTGAGCTACGCTCCCGTCTATATTCGCACCCACTTCCTGCTCGCGACAGGAGACGGCACACCCGGCTTGAAGTGGGGATCTACGAATGCATATACCGAAGACGCTTCCAGCAAACCCGTCTACGACTGGAAGATCGTGGACCAGATTTTCGACACCTATCTTCAGGCGAAAGCCAAGCCGTTTGTGGAGATCGGCTTCATGCCGCAAGCTTTGTCTTCAAATCCGGAGCCGTATCGTCCAACATGGATTCCGGGCGCGGCCAACAAAGATTACTCCATCGGCTGGTCGTATCCGCCCAAAGATTACGACAAGTGGGGCGAATTGATATATCAGTGGGTGCGGCACAACGTAGACAAATACGGCAAACAGCAGGTCGAGTCTTGGTATTGGGAGGTCTGGAATGAACCGGACATCTCGTATTGGCACGGGACACCGGAAGAGTATGACAAGCTCTACGACTATAGTGCGGCCGCGGTGAAGCGGGCTCTTCCCTCGGCCAGAGTCGGCGGACCGGCCAGCACCAGCCCCTCAGGCCCCAAAGCGGCCGCGTTCTTACAACAGTTTCTCGAGCATTGTGATCACGGCAAGAATTTTGCCACCGGAGGCACGGGCACTCCGCTCGATTTCATTACGTATCACGCCAAGGGCCGGCCTGCGCTGGTCGACGGGCGTGTGCGAATGGGCCTGGCGAAAAACACGCAGGACGTAGACAAGGGATATGAGACTGTGGCCGCGTTTCCGAAATTCCGCAGTCTGCCGATCGTGCTCAGTGAATCGGACCCGGAAGGATGCGCGGCGTGTTCTGCGCGTGTGTATCCGCAAAATGCTTACCGCAACGGACCGCTCTATCCCACGTACACCGCGGTCATGTTGAAGAACATTCTTGAACTGGCGGAGCGCCGGGGCACGAACATCGAAGGCATGCTGAGTTGGGCGTTCGAGTTTGAAGACCAGCCTTACTTCGATGGCTTCCGCACGCTGGCAACCAACGGGGTTGATAAACCAGTTCTGAATTTTTTTCGCATGGCAGGCCTGATGCATGGCAACCGCGTGAAAGTTGAAAGCAGTGGCCGCGTGCCGCTGGATGAAGTGCTGAAAGACGGTGTGCGCGGCAATCCCGATATAGATGGGCTCGCGGTGCGATCGGAGCACGAGATCTCGGTGATGGTCTGGAACTACCATGATGACGATGTGCCGGGACCGGAAGCGAACATAAAGCTCGACATCAGCGGAGTGCCAGATGCGGCCAGGCACGTATTGCTCCGGCATTACCGCATTGATCAAACCCATAGCAACGCCTACACGCAGTGGAAGAGTATGGGCTCACCACAGAACCCCACCCAAGAGCAGTATGCGGCACTCGAAGCCGCCGGACAGTTGCAGGAACTCGATTCGCCGCGATGGATTGAGGTCAAGCGAGGCAGTGTGGAGTTGAGTTTCAAATTGCCACGCCATGCGGTCTCGCTGGTGCAATTGAGCTGGTGAAGAGAAAGGCACAGCCGGGACGGTTGTTTTACTTATGTCCTAACTTCTTTGCTTTTCGCGAACGATTTTTAGGACTGCCAAACCATCTCCTTACTGTCATGTTGAGCGGAGCGCCTGGAGAAAATCTGTAGCCGCGATGCGGATGGGCGCGTAGTCGAAAGACCCCGACCGTGCCGGCGGAAGAAATGTCGCCCCAGGGAATTCTCCCCAGAGCGTGTCCCGCGACGGCGTAACTTTCGCTCGTAGCGATCGTTGCACGAAATCCCGGAATGTAGGGGTGGGACGCGAGTGGCGCGGTCAGTCGGTTCGCTAGCGGCGGCATCGGGAAAATTCCCGGATGCGGCATGTAGACCGAAACCTTCTCGGGGTGTTTCGACTGCGCGCCTAAGATTCTGCACGATGGCCCATGGAACCGTAGCGCTACGCTCAACATGACAGGGATATGTGGCATAGCCAGTAGGAAACGGTGCTTTTCCATTGCGGCTTGCCGCGCTGTGCCACAGAAGCATGCAAGGGCTCGCTATTCCTGTTTGCTTCCAATCGTGTCTCTGGTGGGAGCATCCAAAATCGGTTTTGGCAGGCCGGCGAGATGCGGAAAAGTTGCGCCCTGCCTTCCGAACCAATCAAAGACAACCACTTCATTCTTGCCCTGATGCAACCAGGGACCGGGAACCAACAGCGTTTGTTGCGGACCCAGGTTCCAGAAACGGCCGATGGCGTGACCGTTGATCCAGAGAGCGCCCTTGCTCAGATTATGAACATCGAGAAAGACATCTCCGACGGTAGTGATCTGAAAGTGGCCGCGGAGAAAAGCAGGGCCGGATTCGGTTTCGGGTTTGGAGTGGTACTTCAGGTTCTCGATGGAGTTCAGCGGCAGAGAAAAGATCTGCCACTTGGTTAGTGGTTTTCCCCCGAGACGCACCTGATGGGTAATGCCTTTGACCTCGGTGCGCATAATGCCCTGCGAGTTGATGCGCCCGGAATTTTCTACCAGAATATCCAGTTGGCTGGAGGCAGCTGTGGTGGTGAAAGGCAGCGAGCTTTGACCTAATCGGCGGTCAACCGTTCCGATCAGCTTTCCATCCAGGTAAATGTGCGCATAGTCGTGGAGTTCATCCAACTCCAGGTTGCCATTCTGCGGACCGGCGATGTGGGTGCGGTAGAGAATGTATCCGTAGGATTGACTGAAGTGTTCCATTGGTTGAGGGTCTTCGCTGGTAACGGGCTGTGGGAGATTCTGCCAGAGGGAAGACGACTGCTCGAGAGCAAAATCAGGAACGGTTACGACCGGCGGAGCTTCGGGCACCGGCGGCAGCGGAGCAGACGCATACTTGGCGAGAAGCTCCCGATAAGCGAAGTACTTTGGGGTTGGATGCCCGGCTTCGTCGAGCGGCGCATCGTAATCGTAGCTGGTGACATCGGGCAGGAACTTCTGGTCAGTCCAGCTCGAACCACTCATGAAGCCGAAGCTGGTGCCACCGTGGAACATGTAGATGTTCACGCCAGTGCCATGCTTCAGGATGTAATCCAAGTCTTCGAGCTGCGGCGCAATGGGTCGCGTTTCATGGGGATGGCCCCAATGATCGAACCAGCCGGGCCAATACTCTGAGACGAAGAGCGCCTGGCTGGGGCGCACTTGCGCCAGAGCATCCATTCCTTTCTCATGGTTCCTGATGCCGAAATTGGTGGCCGCATACACGCCAGGTATGATGCCTTTGGGAATGTTGCGCCAGTTGTCGGCGGTATAGAGAAGCGAGTCGGTGAAACCTGCACGCACGAAAATTTCTTTTAAATGCACCATGTAGGCCTGATCGGAGCCGAAGTTTCCATATTCATTTTCAATCTGGGTGGCAAGGATTGGGCCGCCGCGTCCGATCTGAAGAGGCGCGACTTCCTGGCCCAGCCGCAACAGCCAGCGTTCGGCGGGCTGCATGAAGGCATCATCGTTGCTGCGCAGAGCTTTCTGCATCTCCGGAGTTTTCAGCAGCCACGCGGGGAATCCGCCAAGCTCCCATTCAGCACAGGAGTACGGACCTGCGCGCAACAGCACATATAAGCCTTCTTCCTGGGCCATGCGAACGAAGGCGGCCAAGTCTGCGTTACCGCTGAAGTTGTAAACACCGGGCTGGGGTTCATGAACGTTCCAGAAGACATAAGTAGCAACCGTGTTCAGGCCCATGGCCCTGGCCATGCGCAGACGCTGGCGCCAGTATTCACGCGGAATGCGGGCGTAGTGAAGCTCGCCGGAAAGCACCTTGAACGGTTTTCCATTCAGCACGAAGTGGTCGCCTTCGACGGTGAAAGCGGGAGGCGCGGCAGTTTTTGTCTGGGCATGAGCCGTGGCGAGAGAAGCCATCAGAAGGAGCTTGATCAGCCGGTTGTATCGCATCGCTTTGAGTTCTCCTGGTGCGAGCTTCGTTCTTAACTTTTTGCTCGATTGGCGGATGTGAAACTATCGTGTGCGGCATAAACATGTCAATCGCCTTAAGATTTGTGAGATCAGCCAGGCAGGGAAACAGGGCCAGTACTCCTCGAAAGCACGGGTCAAAGGCATGTACCGCGTTTTGCCATGTGAAACGTGCCGACAAGGCAGGCGATTCGGGTTGACGTCTTACATAGATTTTATAAATACATGTAATTTGTTTGTTTAACGGCACTTACCTGCATGTTGGCCAGCGAAAAAACGTTTCGCAATAAAAAACACACGTTCAAACGCAGAAAGCGCTGGACTTCGCTTTTCATACATCAGTACGCTAGCCCCGGAATTTTGGGGAAGGAGTTTGCCCAAACAGGGTGCGAAAAATTTTCCTTAGCAAGCGGTTTTCATGTTAGGGGGCTGAACCCCCGACACATTACGAGCGACTTGAGTGACGGCTGAGGCCGCTCTTTGATGTAGAGAATTTTTTTCCGCAACTGTAAAAATTGAGAAATCACAGGGCAAAACCCAATCCTGAACCACATCGCAGTTGATCATGCCAAAGGGGGGCTGCCATGATCCAGCACATACTTCGCCGAGTCACACCAATAACGCTCTTAAATGAATCACCCTTGCTCCTGCAAGGGAGATTGAAGATGTTGAAGGCAATTCTGTTCAGAAAAGTTTATGTGCTGGTCAGCGTTGTGCTTTTTGCTTCCGCGGCCACACTTGTTCTTGCTCAACAGATCAACGTCGCCCAAGTGGCAGGTCAGATTACTGACAAGACCGGCGCCGTTATCCCAGGCGCAAGCGTCAGGATGACCGAAGTTGAACGTGGTGTTGCGCATACCGCCGTGACCGACACAGGCGGGCGGTACGTCATGCCCGGATTGCCGGTGGGCGCATACCGGCTGCAGGTACAAAAAGACAGCTTCAAGACCTTTGTTCAAGACGGGATCGTCCTGCAAGTCAACGATCATGCCATGCTGAACATCGTGCTGGAGGCGGGCGCGGTGAGCCAAGTCGTGGAAGTGATCGGTGGCGCCTCGACCATCCAGACCGAGGACGCTTCCGTCTCTAACGTCATCGAATCCAAGCCCATCGCCGAACTGCCATTGAACGGGCGCTATGCGACGCAACTGGTGATAACTTCAGGCGCCTCTATGATGGCGCCAGGTGGAGATGAAACCGGAAGCAAAAGTTTTTACAGCTCGGTAACGATTTCCGTGGCCGGCGGGCAGGCGAACGCAACCAACTACCTGCTCGATGGCGGCGACAACAATGACACCTTCTCGAACGTGAATCTCCCTTTCCCATTTCCGGATGCTCTGCAGGAATTCAGCGTGGAGACGAGTTCATTGCCGGCCAAAAATGGACTGCACCCAGGTGGCGTGGTCAATCTTGTGACAAAATCCGGCACGAATAATCTGCACGGCAATGCGTTCGAGTTCTATCGGGATGGAGTTTTCAACGCAAAGCAGTACGCTTTCACGCCCTCAGGCACCAAGCAGGACAACCTGCTGCGCAACCAGTACGGCGGCACAATCGGTGGCAAGATTCTCACGGATAAACTTTTCTTTTTTGCCGGCTATCAAGGGACACGGCAGCATGCAAGCGCGCCCGCGAGCACGCACACGTTTACACCGGCCGCTCTGGCCGGGGACTTCACCACGCTGGCTGGCGCCGGATGCCAATCCAACAGCAAGACCAAGACGCTGGCAGCGCCATTCGCCGGCAATAAGGTCAATCCGGGCCTGTTCGATCCCGCGGCGGTCAAGCTGGTCACCAATTACATTCCGGTTTCGAGCGATCCGTGCGGGTTACTCAGCTACACCATTCCCTTGATTGATAACGAGGATGAGATCGTCGGCCGCATGGATTATGTGTTCAACTCCAAGCACAGCTTATACGGCCGATACCTGATTGATGACTTCCGCGCCCCGGCGCCCTTTAGCCCTACAAATCTCCTCCTGACGGCGAATCCCGGCAATCTCGAAAGAGCCCAGAGCTTTACGCTCGGCGACAACTACTCGTTCAGTTCGAACTTGATGAACTCCGCGCACCTTACGTTAACTCGCCGGCGCGACAACCGTGGAGTTGATCCGCGTGACATCAACCCAACCACGTTGGGCAGCAATATGTTCGTGGCCATTCCCAATTTTCTCCTGCTGTCGGTGAATAGCTATTTCAACGTAGGCTGTGGTACTTGTGCTCCGGGACACTTCAATGTGAACACTCTATCGGCAACCGATGATGTGGACTGGATTCGTGGCCGTCATCATTTTTCATTCGGCGTGACCGCCATTCGCACCCAGAACAACACCTTGACCGGCTACGACGAGAACGGCACCTTTACTTTTCAAGGAAGCGTCAGTGGCGACGGCCTGGCGGACTTTCTGATGGGAACTTACAACGGCGGCGGTGGCCTCGGGTTTACGCAAAGCCGTGCTCAGAAGGTCAACTACCGCGAGACCATACCCGGACTTTACGCGCAGGATACGATCCGTCTCAGCAACAGACTTACTTTAAATGTCGGCCTGCGCTGGGAGCCGAACCTGTGGCCTACCGACACGCTCCATCGCGGCAGCATCTTCAATACACAGGCCTTCTTGAACAATCAGCACAGTGGTGTATACCCATCGGCCCCCGCGGGAATGCTCTTCTTCGGGGATCCCGGTGTTCCTGCCGCCTTTACCAACAATCACATGCTTAATTTCGCGCCGCGCTTTGGAATTGCGTTCGATCCCTTTGGCGACGGAAAACAGAGCATTCGCGCCGGATACGGAATCTTTTACGATTCTTCGATGGTCTGGTATTCGCAACGGCTAACGTCGAATCCACCTGTCGTAAATCAAATCGACTTGCAGAACAAGTGCGGGACCTTCAGTAATCCCTGGCTGAATTACTCCATCGCGAACGGCTGCGGAGTGGCGGGGGCCAATCAGAACCCGTTTCCGGGTGGGACCATCAGCTTCCCCGGAAATTCATTCTGGGTCGCGCTGCCGCAGAATATGCGCCCCATGTACATGCAGCAGTGGGACTTTAGCTTTCAACGCCAGTTTGATCGCGATTGGGTCATGTCGCTCTCTTATTTAGGCAGCAGGAGCTTGCATGTCCCGCTCTCCTATGACTTCAATGCGCCCCAGGTTACACCCGCCGCCTGCGCCGCGGTGGGCACTTGCACCGCCGGGAACGAAAACGCGCGCCGCTACCTCACGCTTCTTGCCGGTGGCGCTGCAGCCCCGCAAAACCCGACTGCGATAGGAACTCTGGATCTCGGTTTCGACAAAGGCTACGCCAACTACAACGGCTTCCTCGCCAGTCTGCAGCACCGCTTTACCAAAGGCATTTCACTGCAGGCCAACTATACTTGGTCCAAATGCATGAGCACGGGGGATTTCAACGGCGACCTTCGCGGCAGCTACTTCCAAAACCAGACGAATCCTAACGCTGACTACGCTCCGTGCAACTTCGACATCAAACACATTTACAACACCACGCTGGTTGCGCAAAGCCCATTCACCGGTGGAGGCTTGAGAAATTCGCTGCTTGGCGGTTGGCAGTTTTCTTCCACAATCCGCGCCACAAGCGGCTGGCCGATCAATGTAACCGACGGTTCAGACAGATCGCTGACCGGAGAAGGGAACGATCGCCCGAACATCGTGCCGGGTCAACCTCTGTACATCAAGCACTTCGTGCCTTGCGGGGCCAATTGGTGTTATCAATGGTTGAATCCCGCGGCGTTTTCAGTTCCCACTGCCGCCCCTGGCGCTTTCGGAAACGTAGGGCGTGATTTCGTCTACTCTCCCGGTGTCTTCAACTTCGATGCCGCGGTAAGCCGTCGCTTTAAGGTTCATGAGCAAACGCAATTTGAGCTCCGGTTCGAAGCTTTTAATGCCATCAACCATTTCAATGCCAGCATTGGAGGGCCGGGAACTACAGCCGGGCTCAATTCAGCTAACTTCGGCAGGCAAACTGCCGCAGGTACGCCGGGTTTCCTTCCCAGTGTTTACGACCCAAGGATATTGCAGTTCAGCACGAAACTGTCTTGGTAGGCTAGGAAAACGGTTTGGTCCGCACCCTCGGGATTATCCCAGCACACGTAGCAAGAGCGCGTGCTGGGTAATCCCGCAAGAACACTTTTCATGAAGAAACATCACGTCGCGGCACTTACACTCATCTTCTGCCTGCTTTTTCCGCTGCCAGGACACCTGAGTTCACAACAGCAAACTTCTTCTTCTGCAAGCCAATCGGAAGCGCAGACGGCGACTGGGGCAGCATCTCCATCAGCGGCGAGAAGCCTTAATCCGCAACTCCCGACGCTGTTTGTGATTGGTGATTCCACGGCCAACAATTCTGACCACCGTGGTTGGGGCGATCCGCTGGCGGATTACTTTGACCTGACCAGAATCAATGTGGTGAATCGCGCGCGCGGCGGCCGCAGCAGCCGGACATTCGTTACCGAAGGATTGTGGGAGAGCGCGCGGAATGAACTTAAACCCGGCGACTTCGTGCTCATCCAGTTTGGACATAACGATGGAGGGCCTCCCGACAAAGAAAAAGCACGCGGTTCACTGCCCGGCATCGGAGAAGAGTCACAGGAATTCACGATGCCGAACGGCAGCAAAGAAGTGGTCCATACTTTTGGCTGGTATATGCGGAAGTTCATCACTGAGACCAAAGCCAGGGGCGCCACGCCGATCGTGCTCTCGCTGACGGTTCGCAACATCTGGAAGGATGGCAAGGTGGAACGCGGTCCAGGCCATTTTGGGGAGTGGTCTGCGGAGGTGGCAAAACAAACCGGTGTTGCGTTCGTGGATCTGACATCAGCTATCGCAGATGAGTACGAAAAGATGGGCCAGGAAAAGGTAAGCGCACTCTTCCCGCAAGACCACACCCACACCAGCGCAGCAGGCGCCGATCTCAACGCTTCGTTGGTCGTCAGCGGAATCAAGGGTATCCCTAATTGTCTGCTGATCAACTATCTCTCGGCCAAGGGTAAAGCGCAGCCGCGAGCGTATTTTCCCGCGAGCCCGCCGGAGCTCAAGTAAGGCAACCTCAAGCTCCACGGCGCAGTTCGGAGCGGAGCAGCCTCTTTCTTTTACTGCCTTCGTCAAACGCGCTGACCGATTCCGAGGTTATGGTTCCGTCAATTCTTTGTATGGCCTTCTGTGCTTCTCTGCGGACCCATGCGCGCCGATGTTGTAAGAACGGCATGAGCGAACTCCTTGAGCTTTTCACTTTCAACATCCCTAAAGCCATAACAGCGTGACCGGCCACAACTTCGTCATTGAGAAGTTGCATAGCAGTTTTTGCAGCGCGAGGATCTTTCATATTCCCCAGCGCGAGAACAATCAGTTGGCGGGCTTTGCCGTGTTTCCGCTCCTGGGCCAATTCGATGATGTCGTTGCACACGTTGTCGTCGGCGACGACGGAAAGCGCGTTGCCAATGGCAAGCTTTAAAAATGTCTGCGATGGCTCTGTCTTGCGGAACTCCTCGATTAAAACCGGGGCCGCGAAGGGTTTGGCCGAAGGGACGGAAAGCGCCCGCACAAGAGTCTCTTTAATATATGGGTCCTGGACCTGAGGGAGCCACTCCAGCAGCAGATAAAAATCACAGCGATTCGAGACTTCTGCAACACTGCAAAAGATGCCGCGCTTTTGCGCCTCCTGCAGTACAGATTCGTTGGTTTTCTGTAACGATGTTGCGGCCACGACGAAGAACGTGGACTTGAGATCATCGGGATGAAACGGCCGCTTCTCCCAGGAAATCTTGCGGTCGCGCGCCCATTTTTCAATCAACGGGGTGCCTGACGGGGCGACTAGGTGTACCGATGCGCCGGAGGCAAGCAAAGATTGTATCTTCACCTCGCCTATGGTCGAGGCCCCCACGACCAAACATCGGCGGCCAGTAAGTTCTATGAATATAGGAAATGGTGCGGACATTTCCAGTCATTAACTCCCGTCTACCTTGCTAATGTTGTATGTAATACCTGCAGCGCTCTAGTGCAAGCAAGGACTTTCTTTCCAGAAGCCTATGTTTTGCCGTTCAAAATGAAAGGGAACAACCCCGGAGCCGATAAGTGCTATAGATTAAAGTAGTTGAGGCCGCATTACTCCCGGATTGATCTCCTTATTATTTAAAGAGTTATGCGGATGTGTTTTATATAGTGAAACAAAATTGATTCTTGATCGCAAAGAATTGCCTCCGCCCGACCGCGCAATTTTTCCTTTAAAGATGGCGCCTTAGTCTTCACTGTGCTCGATATTTTGACGTTTCGGTACATAAAACCAGATGCCGAGCTCCGCTGCCGTACTATAAAAACCTGTTACGAAGGCCTAATCGATTCATTTAGCACAGGTTAAGCAACTCAATTGACTCTCGAATATGTTTTGCTTTACGAAACATGCACGTAGGTGAGGAAAAAAGTTGCACCAAGCCAACAGAAACGGTATAGGACTGTGCCCGTCTTTTTTCCCAGATAGATAGAAGACAGAAGAAAGACTTTGTCTGTAAAGACTCTATATTTATGATGACTGAACGCCTGACAAAACTGTTTCGCACCGCGCTCCTGGCCCTATGGGCCGCATTCAGCCTTTTTTCTGCAGCGAACGCGCAAAAAGTCGCCGATTCGCAAAACGTAACTGCTGCTTCCGCTGTGCCGCAGTTTGAAATTGACGGCAGCCAGATTGCCGCTCACGTCAGTCCCACTCTCTACGGCTTGATGACCGAGGAGATCAATTATTCCTATGACGGCGGCCTCTATGGCGAACTGGTCCGCAACCGCAGCTTCAAAGATGATGCCAGCGCTCCTGTGCACTGGTCGGTCGTGCAAGATAAAGATAAAGGCGCTGCTGGCGCGATTGCGCTCGATGAAGCGCAGCCGCTGAACGATGTCCTCACCACGAGCCTTAGGCTCGACGTGACTGCTGCATCAGACGCGCATCGCGTGGGCGTCGCCAACGACGGTTACTGGGGCATTCCGGTAAGAGCTGGCGGAAAATATCGCGCCTCGTTTTACGCAAGGGCCGCCAGCGGTTTCACCGGCCCGCTCACGATCACCATTGAGAGCAACGATGGAGCTACGACTTATGCCCGCGCAGAGATCCAACATCTGACTGATAAGTGGCAGCCCTACACGGCCCCTTTAACAATCAAAAAAGGAGCACCCCTGGTTACAGGGCGTCTCGTCATCTCAAGCAAACGTCCGGCGAGGGTTTGGTTCAACCTGGTCTCGCTCTTTCCGCCGACCTGGCACGACCGGCCCAACGGCAACCGCGTCGACATCATGAAGCTGCTCGCCGACATGAAGCCGGCGTTCCTGCGCTTTCCCGGCGGCAACTACCTGGAAGGCGACACCATTCCCACACGGTTCGACTGGAAAAAAACGTTGCATGAACTGGCGCAGCGCCCTGGTCATCAAGGTCCATGGAGCTATCGCTCGTCAGACGGCATGGGGCTGCTCGAATTTCTGGAGTGGTGCGAGGACCTGGGTATGCAGCCCGTACTCGCCGTCTATGCGGGCTACTCGCTCAAGAAGGATTTCATTGCCCCTGGCCCCAACCTGCAACCCTTCGTGCAGGATGCACTCGATGAAATCGAATATGTCACCGGCGATGCCAGCACAACCTGGGGAGCTCAGCGCGCCCACGACGGACACCCGGCGCCGTTCAAGCTCACCTACGTCGAGATTGGCAACGAAGACCAGTTCGACAGATCGGGCAGCTATGATGGCCGGTATGCGCAGTTCTACGACGCCATTAAGGCGCGCTATCCCGGCCTGCAGTTGATCGCTACCACCAAGGTTACCAGCCGTACCCCCGACGTGATTGACGATCACTACTACCGCAACGCCGGGCAGATGGAAGGCGACGCGCATCACTATGACAATCAAAGTCGAACCGGCACCAAGATATTCGTCGGCGAGTGGGCAACGCGTGAAGGCTCACCCACCACGAACCTGAACGCTGCACTGGGCGACGCCGCGTGGATGACCGGCATGGAGCGCAACTCCGATGTGATCGTAATGTCGTGCTATGCGCCGCTCTTCGTCAATGTAAATCCCGGCGCCATGCAGTGGCATTCTGACCTGATCGGTTACGATACGCTGACCAGTTACGGCTCGCCTTCTTACTACGCTCAGCAAATGTTCAATACCTACCTGGGGGATGTCGTGTTGCCAATTCACGCCGTGGGTATCCCCACGAAAGAATGGCAGCCACCAGCCCGGCGCGGAACCGAGATACTGCCCCCAAAACAACAATTGCCAACCCTCTTCTTCAACGCAACTCGCGACAGCAAAAAAGGCGCCATTTACCTCAAAGTAGTGAACACAGCCGACGCAGCTCAACCGGTGCGAATCAAGCTTACGGGTCTCGCCGGGGTTGGGGCCGAAGGGATTTCTGTTGTGCTTACGTCAGCTAACCCAACCGACACGAATTCCATCACTGAGCCAACAAAAATCGTTCCCGTAACAACCACAGTGAAAGATCTGGGAGCAAGCTTTACCCGGAGCTTTCCCGCGTATTCGATCACTGTGCTCCAACTGCAGACGCAATGAGCGCCAAGCACATTTATCGAAGTGAACCGTCACTGGATTTGGATTAAACTTCTCCGCTATGGATCGACGATCATTTCTCTTGCTTACGGCGGCGTCTGTCGTGGCGCCACCAGTTGAATTCATGCAGTCCATCGCTGCTGCCCCCGACGATCGTTCCAGGGCGTGGTATGCGGTCATGCGCCGATGCGGGCAAATCAACTACAACGAACGTGATCCGCTGGACATGAACGCTGACGCCTGGGGGGACTATTGGGCGTCTCTCAAAGTTGATGCCGTGTTGCTGAACGGCGGAGGCATCGTCGCCTTTTATCCTACTCAGGTCCCGTATCATCATCGCAGCCAGTTTCTGGGCACGCGCGACCTGTTCGGCGAGATGGTGGCCGCCATCAAGCGGCGTGGCATTCGCGCGGTCGCCCGCATGGATTGCAATTTTGCGTACGAAGAGGCTTTGAAAGCCCATCCCGAATGGTTTGAGCGCAATCCCGATGGGTCACCCAGGCCGCATCGTGAAGCACCGGGGCTATTTGCCACCTGCATGTTCAGCCCCTACTTCAGTGAACAGATGCCGGCAATTTACCGCGAGATCAACAGTCGCTATGCGGTTGACGCTTTTTTCACCAATGGCTGGCCATCCACTGGGGCGCCGGGCGTCTGCTATTGTCAAAACTGCCGGCAGTTATTTGACAAGCTGGGCGGTGCTCCGCCGGCGGAGACGGACGCTTCGAGCCTTCTTTACCGGAAGTACTACCTGGCGCACATGGATCGTGTGCTGGAAATCTGGCGGCTCTGGGATAGCATCGCGCGCGAGAAGAATCCCGAATCGGCATATGTTGGTAACCTGGGCGGCGGACTCGACACTGTAAAGGACCTGAAACAAATAAGTCAGACGGCGCAGTGGTTCAACGCCGATCATCAGGGTCGCTCGGGCGACACACCCATCTGGATCTGCGCGCAGCAGGGAAGGGTGGCCCAGTCGGTTATGCAGGGGCGCACGATCACAAATGTCGCGGGCGCCTACAGCAACGCGCAACCGAACTGGCGTCATGTTTCGAAAGCGCCCGCGGAATTAACCTTGTGGCTCGCACAAACCACCGCCAGTGGAATGGTGCCATGGTTTCATTGGCTGGGCGGGGAGCCTGAAGACAATCGTTGGCGAGATGTTGGGCGTAATTTTTTTACCTGGCTTGCGGCGAATGAAACCCACTTCCGCAACCGACGTCCTATTGCCGAGCTTGCCGTCTTATATCCACAACGTACAGTTGCTTTCTACTCCCGGCCGGATTCGCGCCGGCCGCCCTACAGGGGTGCGCCAACCGATTATCTGCAGGGGCTGTACTACGCGCTGCTGGAAGGCCGTTTCCTCTTCGATTTCGTCCACGAGGGCAACCTGGATCTGGCGGCTCTGCGCAAATACCGGGCGCTTCTGATTCCGAACGCTGCTTATTTGAGTGACGGGCAGTGCCAGATCATTCGCCAATACGTAGCCGGAGGAGGGTCTCTTCTCGCTACTTTCGAAACCTCGCGCTACACCGAGTGGGGAGACCTCCGCCCTGACTTTCAACTGGCCGATATCTTTGGAGCGCATGTGAATGGTGAGGTGATCGGCCCCCAGGGAAACAGCTATGCGAGGATTGAGCGAAAGCATCCTATCCTGAACGGTTTTGATCATACCGCCTTGCTGCCTGGCGCGGAAAACCGGGTTCCCGTGCGCAGCGACTTGATGCCGCTGACCTTGAGCGTAGTTCCCGCTTATCCGGCGTTTCCGCCCGAGATGGTCTACCCGCGTACTCCCCACACATCGGAGCCGGCCGCCATCTTTCGTGAACTGGGGAGTTCTCGAATTGCTTTTTTCCCCGGCGACGTCGACCGCACTTGCTGGCGCTCGGGAAATACCGACCTCAGCCTGCTGTTGCAGAATGCCATCCACTGGGTGCAAGGTGCAGAACCCCCGATAGTTTCAGTCGTTGGCGACGGAGTAATTGAGCTCTTCGCGTGGGAAACCGAGCGCGGCTATGCACTTCACCTGCTCAACTATACCAACCCAAACATGACCCGCGGCTACGTTCGTCGCTTCTATCCCGTGGGCCCATTCGAGGTGCGCTTCAAAGTTGGTGACGGCCGGCCAGTCAGGAGTGTCCAGGCACTGCGCTCCGATCGTACAGTTAAGTTTCAGCAACAGGCTGGAACCATCACCTTCGAAACACCCACGATCGAAGATTATGAAGTTCTGGGATTGTGTAGCTGATTAACGCTGATTTTTCGGAAGAGATGCGGGGCGACCCCACCCCACTTGCTGGCAGGCGTTTTGGGTGCCCAAAATCGCGTCTGACCCTCGTCATTATTGGCGAAAGTCGAGCTGGAGCGGGGGACTTGCTGCTAGTCCAAAAACAGCTCACCACAGAGACACAGAGGCACAGAGAAAAGCAAAAGACGTTCGCCGCAAATGAACGCGGATCAACGCAGATTTTCGGAAGATTGTGGGGCGACCCCCCACCCCCACTTGCTAGCAGGCGTTTTTGAGTCCCAAAATCGCGTTTGACCCGCGTCATTATTGGCGAAAGTCGATCTGGAGTGGGGACTTGCTGCTAATAGCAGTCCCCAGTCCCAAATCCTCAGCAAAAGCAACCGCAAAGCCTTTCGCCGCAGATGAACGCTGATCAACGCAGATTTTCGGAAGATTGCGGGCGACCCCACCCCACTTGCTGGCAGGTGTTTTTGAGTGCCAAAATCGTGTCTGACCCGCGTCATTATTGGCGGAAATCGAACTGGAGCGGGGGACTTGCTGGAGCCGGTCCTCGGTACTCAGTCCTCAGAATCGGAACAAATTTTCAAAGACCTAAAGGGTCATGAAACCCCCGCATTCTCGAATGCTGGCCTCGCTCTTTGGCGGTTGTTTTTCACCGGCAACCGGCAACCGCTTCTCAATGATGACCCGCAGTTTCGCAGGAGTCAATGTTTTGATATCAGATTGATATCAGTCGGCAGTTTGTAGAGGAAACAACGGGATAGCCACGGATTTAGGGACTAAAAGCCAGTTTTTAGGGACTTTCTTTCAAAGCTGGTGCCGAAGAAGGGACTCGAACCCCCACACCCTTGCGGGTACATGGACCTGAACCATGCGCGTCTGCCAATTCCGCCACTTCGGCTTGAAGTTGCTGGACGGCAGCGATCTGATAGCCGTCCGCAAACGGAAGGAAACTAAAGATTTATTTTTACAAAGCTGGGGCAGCCTGTCAAACGTGGTCTTCATAATATATATAAGGGTACGCAGCCAAGGTCGAGCTGTGCCACAAAGAGTCTAGTAGGACGCCATAGGAGACGCAGCAAGCTGCGTCTCTACGAAAGATTCTTCCGAGCTGTACGTAAACGCCCGGTAATCCTCCAACCTGCCAATTCTTTCGCCACCAGGTGCAGGTTCCCGGTAGTTCCATCAACAGGCGCGGCTGCGGGTATGCTATGCAAGCCTGTAGTTCTATTCTGGAACAGTTCCATTTCGGAAAAGAGGCTTCGGGATTTTGTTCCAAGGCCGTTGACTAACGGGGTGAGGAACATTTACTTATGCTCAACCTCAATTTTTAGAGATCGGCCGTAACATAGCCATCTCTCTATCGCTGCTGCATTGCCTTACGACAATTGATTGCGAGGGAGTAACGTTTCCAGCGCGGGGCTCACTAATGTAAGTGAGAATATCCGCAAGCTGGGTTGTCCTAACAGCCTTTCTAACCAGTATCGAGCCATTGCGGAAAGAGGTGAACAGTGGTGAATTCCGGTCCCAATCATAGACGCTTACCTCAACTTAAAGTTTTTTGCTTCGCTTGTCTGCTGTTGGTCCTGTTTGTAAGTTGTGGCAAGCAAGAGCCACAGCCAGGGCACGTATTGGATGAAGCCCGCCTTGCGGGGCGTCCTGCCGACAGCTTTCCCGCCGCGGGCGAGGATTACTTCCATGATATGGATGGCGGCATTGCGCTTACGCCAGATGAGGTCAAAGGCCGTAATACCTGGTTGATTTGGACGGGCGGGAATGATCGCTTTTGGGACAGCATTTCCACGTCAAGCTTCGGCACCCTGGATTTTCTTAAGACACTATCGTCTCATCCAAGCCTCAAGTACACCCGTGACAACCGGTGGGAGTATCTCGGCCTGGTGAATGAGCCCTGCTTCGAAAAGGCCACTGGCCCGGATCCGCAGAGATTTGGATTGTGGCTGGATAAACGGAAGAGTGGCCCGGATTGTCCGGCAGAACCGTTTGAGGACGATAAAAAATATCCTGGAGTTGCGATAGGCGCCCGGGGCAAAAACATTCCTGCGGGATCTTTCTACGGCTATGCGACTGGCATTGTCGGGCTGCGGCTGTTTCCCAATCCTGCATTTGATGACGCCGCCGCCAAGAAGTGGGACGCGGAGCGCTACTACAACGATCCTACGTACTACCTGTCCAAAGACCTGGTTAAGCCCTACCGGGTAGGCATGTCGTGTGCGTTTTGCCATGTCGGGCCGAATCCGACCAAGCCTCCGGCGGACCCTGATAACCCAAAGTGGGAAAACATCAGCTCCAACGTGGGGGCGCAGTACTTCTGGGTTGACCGGATTTTTGACTGGGAGGCCGATCCGAAAAGCTTCGCCTTCCAACTCTTTCACACGGCGCGGCCGGGGAGCCTCGATACTTCATTGGTCTCTACCGACAACATCAATAATCCGCGAACCATGAATGCAATCTACAACCTGGGGCCGCGGCTACAGCAGGCCAAGCGATTTGGGAAAGAGACGCTGGCGGGTGGCGGGCTGAACAACAAACAATTCAACGATTTCGTGAAAGAAGGACCGCTTACGGAATTCTTCCAGAAGCCGGACACGGTCTGGTCGCCGAGAGTTTTAAAGGACGGTGCAGATTCAGTTGGGGCCTTGGGCGCACTTAATCGTGTTTACCTGAACATCGGGCTGTTTAGCGAAGAGTGGCTGCTGCACTTCAATGCGCTCATTGGTGGCAAGCCCACGACGCCGATCCAGATCGCGGATGCCAGGAATAACTCCTCGTATTGGGGAGCTACCGAAGCGCAGACGGTCAATATGGCCCTTTTCTTCCTGAAGAGCACAGCGCCGCACAAGCTCAAAAACGCTCCGGGGGGAACTGGATATCTGAGTAAAAACCAGGCCCAGCTCACGCGCGGCAAGGTGGTATTTGCGGAGACATGCGCGCGCTGCCATTCGAGCAAGCTGCCGACGCCGGCCCCGGGGGTTGATCCCGGTGGATGCTCCGGGCCGAAGTATCTTGATTGCTGGAACGAGTATTGGGCGTGGACGAAGACACCCGAATTCAAGCAGAAAATGCGCGCGATTGTGCTGCGCGACGACTTCCTCGATGGAAATTACCTGTCGAGCGAGCTGCGCATTCCAGTGACCCTGTTACAGACCAATGCGTGCAGTCCACTGGCAACGAACGCGATTGGCGGGAACATCTGGGACAACTTTTCTTCGCAGACATACAAAGACCTTCCCTCTGTGGGTGCAATTACCGTCTATGACCCTTACACAGGAGAAAAAAGCAGCTACCAAATGCCAGCCGGCGGGCGTGGATACACCCGCCCGGCTTCACTCATCAGCTTGTGGTCAACCGCACCCTTCCTGCTGAACAACAGTGTGGGGAAGTTTGAGCCCAGTCCTTCGGTTGATGCCCGCATGAGGTCGTTCAATGACTCGATTGAGAAGATGCTCTGGCCGGAGAAGCGTGAGAAAGACTCTCTTTTGGGAGACAAAGTGCCCGGTGTGATTGATCGCACCACAACCACGAGCTATCTCATCGTGCCCGCGGGGTATCTCCCTGACAAGCTGCGTCCGCTTCTCGGATTCGGCAGCCGTGTTCTGCCTTCGGTCTTCGGCGAGGGCGGCCTCGAAATAGGACCTATCCCTGCCGGCACACCGGTCGATTTGCTGGCGAATTTGAACCTGTTGCCGGAGAGCGCAGATCCGGCGGAACGGCTGAAACATGATGAGCAGGTTGTTACGCTTTTGCTCAAGCTGAAGCAAGACCTGAAGAGTCTCCCAGCAGGGGCGAGCGACGAAGATGCGCGCAAGGTTTTTGCGAACGTGGCCAAGCCGTTATTCGAATTGAGCAAATGCCCGGACTACGTGGTCAACCGCGGCCATTATTTCGGCACCAGTTACGCGACTGGCGAGCCGGCATTGAGCGATGAAGATAAACGAGCACTGATCGAATTCCTGAAGACATTCTAGAAGCGGCAGGCAGATCAGGCGCGAGTAGGGAACAGCCGGCGCTTGCATGTCCCAAGCGCAGCAAGTCAGGTGAGCCTTGCATCGGGGTCGCAGCCGGAGTGTTCCCAAAGATTTGCAACGTATTTTAATAACCCAGCGCAGGAGAGAGAAATGAGCGCAAGAGATTTTGACTACATCATCGTAGGTTCGGGAGCAGGAGGAGGGCCACTTGCGGCGAACCTGGCGCGCGCCGGATTCAAAGTTTTGGTACTCGAAGCTGGAGGCGATTCCTGCGCGTCGGACGAACTGGGAAGCTACATGTACGAGGTACCGATTTTTCACGGTCTCTCTACCGAGTACCCGGGATGCGCCTGGAGTTATTCGGTCCGTCATTATTCCGATACGGCCAGGCAGAAGCTGGATTCGAAATTCGTGGAGGCGATGAACGGCATCTGGTATCCGCGCGCGGGAACTCTGGGAGGCTGCACCGCCCACAATGCCATGATTACGGTGATGCCACAGGACAGCGACTGGAACTGCATCGCGCAGATCACCGGCGACCAAAGCTGGAACGCAGAAAAAATGAGCAGCTATTTCGAGCGCCTGGAAAACTGCACCTATGTTTCCCCGCCGGACTCGCCGGAATACGTTGCCCAAGGCGTGGTATCGAGCATTACCGAGCTTTTAGAAGGTCAGGAAGACTGGCGCGACTGGCATCATGGGCACGGTTTTAAGGGCTGGCTCACCACCAGTGAAGGCGATCCCAAGCTAGCTTTGAAAGATCTGGAGATTGTGGCCCTGCTTCTCAACGGAGTAAAAGAAGTGTTGAAGGACCATATTGGGAATCCGGTAGTCGGTTTGGAGTGCCGCTTTGACCCAAACGATTCCCGCAACCGTAAGAATAATTCTGAAGGACTTGCGTTTACCCCGCTTGCCGTTGCCAACGGGAAGCGGAACGGCCCACGGGAGTATCTATTAAAGACGCAGAAGGAGTATCCAAACAATCTGACGATACAACTGGGAGCGCTGGTGACCCGCGTATTGTTTGACGGAAACACAGCGGTTGGAGTGGAGTTCTTTGAGGGTGCGCACCTTTATAAAGCCGATCCTGGATTTGACGGCCACGCGCCTTTGGCAGCGCGCAGCGCAACTGCCCGCGAAGTGATTCTGGCCGGAGGCGCTTTCAATAGCCCTCAGATGCTGATGCTCTCTGGAGTTGGGCCGCGCGAGCAACTGAGCAAATTCGGTATCCGCGAAGTTGCGAACCTGCCTGGCGTAGGCGCAAATCTGCAAGATCGTTACGAAGTTGGCGTGGTATCTGAATTGAAGCGGCCGTTCAGCCTCTTGGAAGGGGCAACGTTCGCTCCGCCTGAAAAAGGCGCTCCGGTGGATGCCTACCTCGAAGAGTGGAAGCAAGGCAAAGGCATCTATGCTTCCAACGGCGCATTGATCGGGATCATCAAGAAATCTACGCAGGACAAACCCGAGCCGGACCTTTATGTATTCGGCTTGCCGGGTTTCTTTAAAGGCTACGAGCCGGGATATTCCAAGAACTTCGAGCGCTACCATAACCGGTTTACGTGGGCGATTCTCAAAGCGCACACAAATAATACGGCCGGGCGGGTAACGCTGCGCTCGGCCGATCCGCGCGATACACCGGTAATCGAATTTCGCTACTTCAGTGAAGGCAATGACCAGAGCGGAGCCGATCTCGAAGCAGTCATCGAAGGGGTCGAGTTTGTTCGCGATATGAATGAAAGGCTCTCTGGGATCATTGGCGATGAGCTGGTGCCGGGCCCCGGAATCGACAGCAAAGAAAAGCTGCGCGACTTTATCCAGAACGAAGCCTGGGGTCATCATGCTTCCTGCACCAACAAAATCGGGGCGGATAACGACGACATGGCCGTTCTGGACAGCCGTTTCCGCGTCCGAAAAACCAAAGGGCTGCGAGTAGTGGACGCCTCGGTTTTTCCGAAAATCCCAGGCTACTTCATCGTGACTCCGATCTACATGGTCAGCGAGAAGGCCTCTGACGTGATCATCGAGGATGCGCAGCGAGGTCAAAAAGCATGAAGGTGAATCCAAAGGCAGTCGAATTTTCCCAGGTCGCCGTTGCCGAGCTGGAAGACATCCTGCACCGGCGAGGCGTTGATCTTCCCATATTGGACCGCGCGGAGTGGGTCCAGCATTGCCATGACCAGAAGCTCTTTGGAGTCTCGATTTCTGGAGGAGGAATCCGCAGCGCGACATTTGCGCTTGGCGTATTGCAAGGCCTGGAAGAAAAGGAGCTGCTGTCAAAAGCCGATTACCTCTCGACTGTTTCCGGGGGCGGATACATCGGGTCCTGGCTTCAGGGTGTTCTGAAACGCGACCAAAGTTATGAGGCTTTGACCCGGAAAGTTCCGGGGCCCTCGAGCGAAGACCCCATCACGTTCTTGCGGAAATACAGCAACTACCTGGCGCCTCGGCACGGGTTCTCTATAGACACTTTGCTTATTCCGCTCATCTGGTTTCGAAACATGATGCTTAACCAGGCCATCATCATTTCGGCGTTTGCGGCGCTGTTTCTGCTGGTGGCGTGGCCCGGTATCGGACTTCACCAGTTGGCTGTCACGGATGGGACAACCTATTCCTGGGTGTTTCTGGGTCTTTCGGTGGCATTGGCCCTGGTTACAGTGATTTCACTCATCTACAACCTCAGCCGAATTGCGAAACGGGAATCCGATCCTGATGCTAAAGCAGCATTCCCAAAAGGGAAAGGCACAGGAGCGGTGTGGAAGTTGGTGGTTTTGCCCATCTTCTTAGCCGTGATTTTTCTCACTTGTACGGTCACTCCTAAAGGAGCTCCTTTGCGGTCTGTGGCTGTGGTTGGCGGGCTGCTGCTGTGGATACTTTTTGCGGCCCTGCAGTGGCACGGTGGCTTCGTGCTTTGCTTCAAGGCGCGCCGCAATAACCGCGGCGGTCTTGTTGCGCTCCTCCATATCATCTGGATGTCACTGGCAAGCACCGGCCTCACATGGCTTCTATTTGTTCTGGTCACAAGGCTCGTGATCTCCTGGGACGTCACGTCGTCTTCGGGGAGCCAATTGTCAATGGCGTGGGCGCCTCCTCTCTATTCGCTGGTATTGATGGCAGGGATGACCCTGCAAATTGGCCTGATGGGACAAGATTTTCCCGATTCGAGCCGGGAGTGGCTTGCCCGAACCGGCGCCCTGCTTGTGACCATCACCGGGGTGTGGGCAATCCTGTTCGCCATTGCGATTTTTTTGCCGCTCGGAGTTGCGCAAATCTGGATGAAAAGCAAAGTGCCTATCATTTCCGCAGCGACTGCCTGGATTGCGAGCACGGTCATGAGCGTCCTGGCAGGCAAGAGCAGCAAAACCGGAGCCACAAATGGCAGCGGCGGAGCCAACCAAAGCCAGACCATTGATCTAGTCGCGCGCTACGGGCCGTTTATTGCTGTTCCTGGTTTTCTGGTGGCGGTGACGTTCTTCGCGCAGGTATTGCTGCATATCAATATAATCCGCAAACCTGGGTCGTTTTTCTCTAACTTTGCCAATTCGTATTGGGATTCGATTGCGATTACTACGCCACCATGGGTCTATCCGGTTGCGCTGTTGATTCTGTTTACCGTGATCTTCCTCGTGCTTTCTGTGCGAGTGAATATCAACGAATTTTCTATGCACCACTTTTACAAGAACCGCCTGGTGCGCTGCTATCTGGGAGCAAGCGCGACTAAAACGCGGGCAGCAGATTCATTCACTGGATTCGATCCGCAGGACGATCTCCCGCTGGCTGATCTTAAGTACAACGCATCCCAACCTCTACATGTTCCTTACCCTATTGTGAACGCCACCCTCACCGTAACCGCCGGTTCCGATCTGGCCAGCCAGGAGAGAAAAGCACTTCCCTGGATATTTACCCCCCAATATTCCGGGTTCTTCCCGGGACGCTCGGAAGCCGACCGAATCGCCCGGGGTGAGGCGCCCGAGGCGGCAACTTTTGTAGATAGCAAGGTGACGGGCGGCGGTGGCTTGCACCTGGGTACAGCGATGGCAATATCAGGAGCGGCGGTGAATCCCAACAGCGGATACCACTCTTCACCGCAAACCGCGTTCCTGTTGACCTTGTTCGATGTGCGGCTAGGCTGGTGGATGGGTAATCCCATGGATGCAAACACTTATCAGAGGTCGGGGCCTCTATTGGCGCTGTGGTGGCTGGGGCGGGAGCTGTTTGGTTTTGTGGACGAAAGCTCGAGTTACCTGAATCTCTCTGACGGTGGTCATTTCGAAAATCTCGGACTCTACGAATTGGTACGCCGGCGTTGCCACTACGTGATCGCGATTGATGGAGAAGCGGACAGCGATTACCACTTTGGATCTCTGGGCGGCGCAGTGCGGAAGTGCCGGACCGACTTCGGGGTGGAGATTGAAATTGACCCGCGTCCTATCCGGCCCCGCGACGGTCTCAACGGCTCGCATTACGTGGTAGGACGAATCCATTACCCGGAACCGAATAGCGCGCCGGGCTGTCTGTTGTACCTCAAGTCCAGCATCACCGGAGACGAACCTGCAGATGTTGAGGAATATCGCAGCGAACACAGCGAGTTTCCGCAGCAGTCTACTGCTCAGCAGTTCTTCTCTGAATCGCAGTTCGAAAGCTACAGGCGGCTTGGCTTGCATGTGGCAAGCAAGACGCTGCATGATTTCGAGCTCGGTTCAGACCTGGAGGAGGCATTTGAGCGGCTGGGGCAGGCCCAGCCATGAAGCGCGGCGCCGCTGCCGGTTCTGCTTTGGGAACTGCCATTCTCGCACTTTTCCTGCTGCGCGGCTCGACAACCGGTCCCGGCGTTGCCGCTGTGAATCCAACACAGATGGAGCATTTGGCGGCCGCGGCTCTGGCTGAGACGCAAAGCTCGCCGAAGACATGGCCAGAAGATGGTCCATGGCAGGCCTCGCGCCGGCACTTTGCCGGGAAGCGGCCTGAAGGTGAATGTCCTTTATTTATGGCACAAGGGGAGGATCCCCGAGACAAACAATGGTGCATTCCGCCCCAGGAGCAAGTGCGGGCGATGATTGCGATCGTGCCCGACCCGGTCCACAGTCATATGGCGCTCGTATTCGACCGGTCAGTCGAAGCCCTGCAGCTAGCGGCGCAATCCATGAATTACGTAATTGATGATTACTGGCTGCCGTGGCCGACAGGCAGCGACGGGTCGCGGCCATCAACGAAAGACCAAAATGAAAAAGAAGCGTATCCGGGTTTAGTCATGTTCCGATGGAACGGCGCAGCGAGCGAGAAGATTCCAAGCGTTCTTTACGTTTTTCTGGTCGCCGATACATCCACCGCCGGTATCAATGGCACCCAGTTCAGCAACGCTGTGGATTACGTGCAGAAGGTTTGTATGAATCCCGGGCAGCAGGAGTCTGGGTGTGGCAACTCAGGCCGAATCTGGATCATGGGGCCTACCTTTTCCGGATCCCTCGAATCTTTGCGGAGATTGACCGCCGCAAAGAGTTCCCCAGACTTCACGGCATACAGCGGCACGGTTTCAAGCCTATGTGCTATTCACAATCAACACTTGTTCGATCAACCTGCACTATTGGAAAAATCGTTTTCTCCCGCCTGTATTCAACCAGATGAGACAAGCCCGCCGCATCTCAAGTTCAGGTCTCTGGTGAACGACACAGAGACCGCGGTCAGCAAATTTGTAAGTCTGCTGCAACAGAGCAAGAACATTAACTGCAAGGGCCATGCGGAGATCGCAATCCTCTCGGAAGCGGCCACCACCTATGGGACGGTAGGGAGCAGTGGGATGAGCAGGACCGATTCTGAGACGCAGCGCAGGACCGATCCTGACGATCAGCCTGTCTCCTGCGAGCTGGACTCTTTTTCTTATCCGCGCGAGATTTCCAGCCTGCGCAACGCATACCAGAAGGCGGTGGGCCAGACCTCCGCTTCTGGGGCGAACAATTCAGGGGCTGCACAAAATTCCCTGCCGTTCGATCTTACCGACAGGCAACCCAACAACAGCGATGAGCCACCCGACTTCTCCATGCAACAGGGGCCGCTCTCTAAAGAGGCGGTGCTGATGCAAATCGGGCTCCAGTTGCGGCGCGAGCACTACAAGTACATTGGAGTGATTGGCAGTAATGTGCTGGATGTTCTGTTTCTTAGCAATTTTCTTCGGAACGCCTGCCCGGATGCCCGCCTTTTCGTTCTCAATTCAGACCTGATGTTTGAGCGCCAGCTTGATAACGTGCCGTACATCGGAATGCTTGCGGTCACAACCTATCCGCTGGTGGGGCGCAACTCGTATTGGACAAGCCAGGACAAAACGAACCAGACAAACAGGAGACCAGCCCTCAAATATCTGCCACTTGCCGATCAATATGAGGAAGGCCAATACAACGCCGCCTTGCTGGTAATGAAACAAGTGGTTCCCGCGCCTGACCCGGATAAAAATTCCGGTCTTCGTGAATTCCGCGAGCCTTTCGTGAAATCTCAAGCGGACTTTGATCCCAAAACAACGCCGCTTCCGCTATGGCTCACAGCGGTAGGTACGGGAGGGTATTGGCCGATACAGATCCTTACCCGGGAGCCAGAATCCGGCTCTACAACACCGACGCAAGGTCTCGACCCTATATTGGAAGATGTAGATTTTTCCGCGGGCTGGCATGTAATCACGCTGCTACTGTGTGCGCTCGCCTTCCTGCATATTTTCATACTCTGGACAGCTTCGAATTTGAAGTCACGGTTCCGCGACTTTGCCCTGGGCTGCGCAGCTCCCGGACAACGTCTATTTTTCATCAACGTGGCTTCTGCCTGTCTCGCCCTTGCCTTGGCGATGCTGGCAGCACCAGCGTGGCGCTTCGGCCTTCGTGCAGGATTTTCTGTCCTGGCAATTGTGGTTGTGGTCCCTATTGCCATTTTGGGTCTTTTGCTCATCTGTGCCTGGCTGAATTATGTTTTCCATGGGATTTGGCAGAAAGCAAAAGAAGAGAAGCAAGCGGAGGCAAAGCTCCCCTTCTGGAGCAAGAACGGTCTTTGTGCGGTAGTGTGGGTTCTTGCCGTCGCCGGAGCAGGACTCTGGCTGTTGCTTCTGGCTGACGGCCCCTCGCACTATGGTTTCTTTTTCGCTTATCGTACAGTGAACCTGGCAACCGGCGTCTCCCCGTTTACGCCTATGCTCCCGCTGTTTGCCGCCTCGTACTGCTGGTGCGTCTTTGAGATATGGCGGCTGCGCTTTCATGATCACGTTCGCCCGAAGCTGAACATTACCAATGGCCTCCCTGGCGCCCGGAGTGAAAATTGCATTGCGGACTCTGTCTACAGGTATTTTCTCAACCCAAACTATCAGATCGTTTTTTTTCTCATCTTCGGGGTATGGCTGTTCTTCTTCAATCCTTTCCAGCCTTTCTGGTTGTTTGAGCACGTTGCTTTTAGCGTGCTTTATGGCGTGCTGTTGTGCATCTTGGTGGCGCTAACGCTCTCCGGCGGGCTGCGCCTGGTACAAATCTGGTCGAGGCTGAGAAAGCTCTTGCGGGAGCTGGAGTGGTCGCCGATTCGCCTGGCCTTCAGCCGCCTGAAAGAGGGGAGTTGGTCTCCTATATGGGAGTCCGGTGGACAGGACGTTGAATGGACCAATATGGCCCGCTCTTTCGAGGTCATAGAACAGATCAACAGTTGCGGCCGTGATCCGGACGCCCAACTGAAGGTGGACGACGCTCTAAAACAAGCCATAGAAGCGGCCGTGGCCAAAAGAAACGAGCTCCGCAACCAATTACCGGGCAGAACGGTTTCTTCTCAACAAGCTGCCACCGCCGACAACCGCACCCCTTCGAAAGCAAAGGCGGATAGCGAGATTCTTCACGCCGTGGAGAAGTGCTTCTGCGAGCTTCAGGGGCTGCTGGCAAATGTGCTCAATGCCTGCCTGAGCGACCTTCGAGGATATTGGCTGACGCACTGTTCGGAAGAAAAAGACGAGCTGGAGAAAGGCGAAAAGCAGGTCGTTGTCTATTGCCAGCCGGAAAAGACCGATGAGAAGGTACTGCAGATGCAGCGCCTGGAGGAGTTCGTGGCCCTGCGCTACATGGCATTTATCCGCTGCGTGCTGGGGCACATCAAGCATTTGCTGATCCTGCTGGCTATTTTGTTCAGCCTGGCGCTGATCTCGCTGAATGTCTACGCCTTTGAGCCCCACCAGTCCCTGGTTTGGTCATTTACCGCCATCTTTGCCGTCATTGGTGTCACGATCCTGATTGTCCTTATGCAGCTGCACAAGGACCCCATCCTGAGCCGCATCACCGGCACCAAACCCAACGAGCTTGGGCTGGACTTCTATTACCGGGTCATCTCCTTTGGCGCTGTGCCGCTGCTTACCTTGTTGGCAACCCAGTTCCCGGCCATCGGGCACTATTTATCATCGTTCTTCCAACCTGGCCTGGAAGCGCTAAAATAGCTGCAGCCGCGACGTTCAGCAGGACCGAATGTTAGAGCAGGTAAAACATCTCGTCTTAGAGGGTGGCGGAATCAAGTGCACCTGGCAGGCCGGGTTCATCTCGGTCTTGAATGAAGAGAGCCGTATCAGGCCCGATTTCATATCTTCTGTGAGCGCCAGTTCGGCCATCGCATGCGCCATGATCACGGGCAGGCTGGAATGGGCGATAGAGTGTTTCAAAGCCTGTATAGCGAACAACAAGAAAAATATCTACCTATCGAACCTGTTCGGTGACCAGCCGGTCTTTCCTCATGCCGCCATTTATCGTGAAACGCTTATCCGCATCTTTGACCAGTCGGCAATCGAGGCGCTGTATTCGGGGCCGGAGATTCACGTCCTGTTAACCAGGACGTCTTCATCGTTGCCCGGGTATCCGGGGATATTGGCCGGGCTGGCGATGTGTGCCCTGAAGGGCCAAGCCGAGAGCGAGTTCTACCGTGAACTCGAGGCGCGGGTGGGCTTCTCGAAGGAGTTCGTCTCCGTTAAAAAGTGCCGGACACCGGCAGAACTTGCCGACCTGGTGCTGGCCTCTTCCTGCACCCCACCGGTTACTCCCCTGTATTCACTCGATGGCCGCATCGCGTTAGACGGAGGCCTGGTCGAGAATGTTCCAGTGAGCGGGCTGCCGGAAGAGCCGGGCCCAACCCTGGTGTTGCTCGCCAGAAAAAGGAACCAGATGAACGGTCGTCCTGGTTTCGTTTACGCCGGGCCCTCGCAATACGTGAATGTGGCGAGCTGGGACTATACCGACCCCGCCAAGATCGATTACCTCTATGCGCTGGGGAGAAGAGACGGATATAGCTTTTTAGGAAACATGGAATCTGGGAAGTTAATTAACTAGATTGGATTACTGTTTAGTTATCTTCATGCCCTCGGCTTCTCGTGCAAAAAGCCAGCTCCCCTACCCCACTTGCTGGATATTGTTTAGGGTGACTGAAACAGCGTGATCGCCGCGTATTTATTGGGGAAGGTTGTTGTCGCGGCGAAGACTAGCTGAGGTAGTCTGTGGTGTTTACTGAATGTGTATCATTCGTGCTGTTTTTGAAGTATTGGAGACCTGCTCTATTTGGCAAGTGCCGCTCTTCCAGGGCTCACGATCTTTTTCCAGCTTACCCAGCGCTTCCGCGGTCGGCTAACCTCTGGCCGCGCCTTCCCCACCCCAACACACGCGGCGCGTGTTGGGGACCCCGGCTCCGGCGCTGGGAGCAGCACAGAAACAGATACAGCAAGACTTAAAAAGCTTAGGCACCTGGGTAAAGGCTTTGCAAATTTTCAAAGACCGTAAGGGGCCCGACTCGCTCTCGGTTCGCAGCGCTCTCCAAAGCTCACCGTGCCCCGCATTCTGGATGCTGGACACACTTCCAAGGACAATGGTAATCCTCGTTTCTGCGGGAACCAAGACTTTGATACCACAATGGGACCATGTGGCGGGTCATACGGAATGGGCTTCGAATCCGCCCGGGGAGATCTACCATTGGTCACAGTAAAACATTGATTGCGGCGAGAAAGGCAATTGCGTGAGATAACAGGGATCCCTGCCAGGAGCGCGATTTTGCCGCCACAGGAGCTGCTTCGCCGGGCACGGTTACGCTCTGGAGCACGCGTGCACGCGCAGCAGTTATCTCTTCAGGCGTGCAGTGCAGCAGTGTAGAACAGTCGCGATCAGAATAACCTTCGAGCACCGAGATCACAAAAACAAAGCGTTCAAATGGCGGCAGTTGAATGACCGCAGCGATCAAGGCATCTGCGTTGCACTGTGCTTCCACTGCCGGGTGGACCGGCGACGAGCTCCCGGTTTGGTTCGGCGCGGGTGCAATCATTTGGACCGCATTCCTGATAATGGTGCGCGTGCTCCACGAGCGCGCCCAATGCCTGAAGGCTGAGTTATCAGCAATGCAATCTTCAAGACCGTTGACCACGCACTGCATGGCCGCGTTTTGATCTCCGGTGAGGAGAAATGCAAGCAGGTATAAATAACTTATGTCTTCGGTCAAGACCTTACGGAGGTTGTTCATGTTGTATATTCCGTTTTCTCGGCCAGATGTAATCACGAAGTTTGCGTCTTAGAAGTAAAGTGGGGGAAGCCGGTCAGTTATCTCACGCATAAGAAGGTTTTTCTTAGCCACAAAAATCCTCTTCTGCTATCGAGGCCATCTATTTCACTTGTGCTGGTTTTTGCGGAAGAAGGCTGGGGATCCGGCTGCTGCAGTCAGGGTAGCCAGCCGCTGCGATAGACAATCCACCAACTTAGAATTGCGATGGGAAGGGTGGCGAGCAATCCCCAAATGAGCGGGAGATAAATATCCGCCAGAACGCTGAGGATCAGGAAGATCATCCAGAATAATTTAGTCTGCATGGTTCGGAGTGCTTGCCCAAAATCAGTTGAGCTACTCCGCCATTCTACCTTGGGTTCGGTAGATGTTTGCAAAATGAGGAGTAAATGGGGAAAGGGTTCAGGGTCTTTTGGAGGGAAGAAAGGCCCCTTCCCGTGGTCTTCCTTCCCTCTTTCAGCACCCAACGGCGCCTACTGTGTAAAGTGGGGAAAAGCACGGAACTATCTCATCCTATTCCTGATTTTTTCGGGTGGCTGCCGCAAAAAAAATCTGATTGCTTCTGTACCGCAGAGCCCTTCTCACGGAACTATGTTGGGTAAACCTGGCGTCTGTTGCCCGTCAAAGGCGCCGGTAGTCGGGATGCCCGGGACCGATGATGCGTGTGGCACCGTTCTGATCAGGGATCTTGATATCGCCGTTAGGTAGAAGAGTGAAAAAAGTAAAAGGCACCTGGCTTACTCCTGATCAGCGCGCGCTGGAGGACGTTTTGAGTTTTTCGGCGCGATCAAAATCCTGTTGGGCGCGGTCGTCTTGCTTGAGGGCTTTATATGCCAATCCACGGTTGTAGTAGGCATCCGCGTCAATAGGGTGCAAGCCAATGAACTGATCGAAATCCTGAATCGCGTTCTGGTATTGCTTCAGATCGAGATAAGCGACACCACGGCTGAAATACAAGGCCTCATCAGCACCTAGCAAGCGAAGGGCTTGATCGTAATCCTGAATGGCCTGCTGGTATTGTTTGAGCTTATGGTAAGCTGCGCCACGACCGCTGTAAAAGGTGTACCACTGATTAGGGTCCAGACGAATGGCTTGGTCGTAATCCTCGATGGCGCGCTTGTATTCGCCAAGAGCGCGGTACACATCGCCACGGTCGCAGTACAAAGCACCCCACGTTGGCTCTGAGCGAATGGCCCGGTTGTAGTCCTTGATAGCTTGTTGATATCGTTTGAGAGACAAGTAGACTGAGCCACGTCCAGCGTAAGCCTCATAGTTATCGGGATCTAAGCGAATGATCTGATCATAATCTGCAATGGCACGCTCATACTGTCCAAGAGATGAGTAAGTCTCGGCGCGTTTGCTGTAGGCCTCTTCAGGCTGCGGTCCAAGCAACCGAATGGCTTTGCCGTACTCGGGAATGGCGTGCGCATCCTCTCCAAACTCACGGTAAGCATCGCCACGGGCCATGTAGACATCGGACGCATCCTCTGGACTTAAGCGAATGGCCTCGGCGAAGTCCCGAAAGGCCCGCTTCTTTTGCCCGAGATCAACGTAGACCTGGCCACGGGCCACGTGGCCATTCTCTGGATCTAAACGAATAGCCTCATCGTAGTCTTGAATCGCAAGCTTAGGTTGTTCCAATAGGTAATATAGGTTGGCGCGCTCACGGTAGTATTCTGTGACATCAGGTCGCAAGCGGATGGCCTGGCTGTAATCTTGAATGGCACGGTCGTATTGTCTGAGAGTGTGGTAAGTCTCGGCACGGCTCGCATAGGCCTCAGCGTAGTTGGGGTATGAGCGAATCGTCTGGTCCAGGCTTGCGATCCTCTTTTCAGCGGAGAGCAGCCTGCTTTCTTGAACCGCCTTGGCGGCATCGGCATCGGCATCGGCTCCAGATACTGTCTTGGCGTCGCAATCGTCGCATTTTTGCGTCGTCAGTGGCGGATGGAATTCGCGCAGAAGAATTCTGTAACCGCCGGTTTTCTTGGAATAACTCCTGCGCATGTAATAGATCTTGTCTCCGTTTACAAAAATCTCGGCATCGCTGTCGGGAAGATCGATATCCCAAACGTTCCAGAGGCCGGATTCGGAAGGGTTTTCCGCGTATGCCAAATGGTCTTGGGGATGGCTCCCCGCTCCCGGGTCGTAGCGCCTTAGATAGCCTTCTTTGTAGGCAAGCATGCTCAATTCAACGCCTGGGCCATTGGGCTGGCTTTGATGTTTGACCTTCCCCGTGGTCGCGTCAAGCAGTACGGTGAGACTATCTACACCCAAAAGCGCGAGTTCGTTGAGCGCAGCATTGAAAGTAATTTCTATGACCACACTTCCGTCGCCAACAGGCATTTCATCGGGGTCGCTTGCCTCTCCGGTTGCATATCTCCAAAGCTGCTTTCCTTCTGCGCTGAGCATGTAGACGGTATCGGCGGCGACCACAACCATCCTGTGATCGGGCAAGATCAGAGGAGGGATTCGCTCGGGAACGTCCGCTGAGTGGGTGGACCGAAGATCCAGCTCGCCGGGCAGCAGTTCCAGCTTGGGTATCACCTTGTGTCGAGTCGGGTTAAAACGTCGCTGGGCGTGGGCATGTTGTTTGAGCTCCTTGTACGCCAGCTCGCGACTATGGTTGGCGTTGGTGTTATCGGGATCCAGGAGAATGACCTGATCGTAATCCGCAATGGCGCGCTCATATTGTCCAAGATCAAAGTATGTCTCGGCACGTTTGGTGTAGGCCTCAGGAGCGGCCTCGTAATTTGAGAAAGCCAGCCGAATAGCCTTGCCGTAGTCCGGAATGGCACGCGTATCTTGTCCAAGATCGCGGTACGTGTCGCCTCGGGCGATGTAGCTTTTAAAGGCGCCTTCTGGAGCCACGCGAATCGGCTCGGTGTAGTCGTGGATGGCACGCTCATATTGCTTGAGGCGCCGGTAGGCCTCGCCGCGGCGGAAATAAGCCTCATGGTAATTTGGGGCTAAACGAATGGCTTGATCGTAATCCTGGATGGCATGGTCATATTGATCGAGATCATAGTAAACTTGGCCACGCTCGTAGTAGGCCTCGGCTACATCGGGGTTGTGTTGAATGACCTGATCAAGGCTTGCGATTGCTTCCTGATATTTCCCCTGTGCGCGCAGGAAGTCACCATTGTCAACCGCTCTTTGGATATCGGTTAATCGCCGCGGCGGGGTGTTCACTCGATTCAAGGGCGGATGGAGTTCCCGCAGCAGAATTCTGTAGCGCCCCGTCTTCCTGGAGTAGATCCTCTCGATGCAATAAATCTTATCGCCATTTACAAAAATCTCGGGATCATCGGGGGTTTCGACCGCCCATTCGCCATCTTCTTCGCGATACGACAGGTCGCCCGAACCGAACCCATTGTTATCACGCCATAAAAAGCCCTTACCGTAGGCAATTACACCTAAGTCCTCGCCCGGACCCATTTCTTCATTTACCCACTTGAGCTTACCCGTGGCCGCATCGAGCCGTACGCTTAGGTTATCTTCGCAGACAAGCGCGAGTTCATTGCGAGCGGGTTGGAAGGCGATTTCCCTGACCGCAATTCCTGCTCCAAATCCCTCGTCATATACTTCTTCCGGGTCCTTTCCATCCCCGGTTGCATACTTCCAGAGCTGTTTTCCTTGTTTGCTCAGCATATAGACGCTATCGGCGGCAACCACCACCATCCTGCCATCGGGCAAGAACAGCGGAGGGACCCGTTGGGGAGTGCCTCGCCAGCGCTCCCTCGAATGAGTGGAACGAAGATCCAGCTCGCCGGGCAGCAGTTCGAATTTAGGCGTTATCTTGTGTCGCGGCGCGCTGAACACGCAAATTGTGAGACAGATCACGGAGAGAGCGATTAGCGCGGGTTTCATGAAATTCATGGCTACTCGAATCCTTACCGCGGCGGGTCGCCGGATTCCTCGAGTTTTTTGGCGTGATCAAAATCCCGTTGCGCCCGGACATCTTGTTTGAGTTCTTGATAGGCCAGCCCGCGGTTATAGAAAAGTTGAGTGTGATAGGGCTCCAAGCGGACAGCCTGATCAAAATCCTGGATGGCTTGCTCGTATTGCCGCAGAATATTGTGGGCGAGGCCGCGGTTGAAATAGGCCTCCGCATTTCTTGGATCCAAGCGGATGACCTGGCTGAAATCTTTGATGGCTGCGTCAGATTGGTTGAGCGCCTTGTAGGTCAACCCACGGTTGTAATAGAAAATAGATTCATTCGAGTTTAAGCAAATGGCGTCATCATAATCCTGAAGTGCGCGTTCATATTGATTCAGATAGTAATAAGCCAGGCCGCGATCGTACAAGACCATAGGATCATTGGGGCTCAGGTCAATCGCCCGATTAAAACGTGTAATCGCCTCCTGAAATTTTCCTGCCTCTGCCAATTGGATACCTTTATTGCTTTCGTGCGAGGCCTGGGTAGTCGCTCTGGAACCTATCAGTGCGATCAGCCTTGTGAAGGCAGCAAGAATGAAAAACACGGACACCAAGACATACAACACCTGATCCATGCTTTCAACCCTCCTTTTTGCTGATGTGATCCTTACCGCAGCGTGTCTGCTGTTTTCTCAAGCTGTTTGGCGCGATCAAAATCCTGACGGGCGCGATCATTTTGTTTGAGTTTTTTGTACGCCATTCCACGGTGCCTGTAGGAATCAGCATCATTGGGATCCAAGCTAATGGCCTGGTCGTAGTCCTGAATAGCGCGTTGGTATTGCTTGAGAGCAACGTACACGTTGCCACGGTTGTCATAGGTATCAGTCGGTTTGGGATCCAGGCTAACGGCCTGGTCGTAGTCCTGAATGGCACGCTCATATTGCTTGAGCTTGGCATAGGCCGCGCCACGGTTGTTGTAGGCCTCGTGGTCATTGGGATGCAAATGAATAGCCTGATCGTAGTCCTCAATAGCGCGTTTATATTGTTCGAGCTCGATGTAAGCGACGCCACGGTGCTCGTAGGCATCAGCATTGTTGGGATCTAAACGAATGGCCTGGTCGTAATCTTCAATAGCACGCTCATCTTGCCCGAGATCCAAGTAGGCGAGGCCGCGGTCGTAATAGCCCACAGCGTTATTGGGCTCCAGGCGAATGGCTTGATCATAATCTTCAATAGCTTGATCATAGTGCCCCATCTGGAGGTACACATTGCCACTGTCAACGTATTCGCCAGCTTCAGTGGTATGGAATTCCATCTGCTCGGGCGTGTTCAGGTATATAAAAAGCTTCATCAGGCCGGCAACAACGGCAAGAGCAGCGAGAATGATACGTAGGTTCCCTTTGTTCATGGATTAACTCCTGCTTCGATCTCGGGCGAGAGTGCTAAGCGGAACTGGCGCCGCTCAGTGAGCAAAGTGGGGAAAAGCGGGGAATTATCCCAGCGGGTTAAGATTTTTTCAGGAAAAGTTGCAGACTACTGCTTAATCTTCACACGAAAGGGATAAATGCGAGAGATGGCACTGCCTGCCTCGCGGGAGCGGCCTTCCAGCGTAAGAAGATAATCGCCATCGTGCAAGAGATTGAAGGGCACGCTGATACCCAGCGCGTTTGACGACACAGGCGCAAGATTGCCCAGTTGCCACAAGACCCGTCCATGGGAATCAGCCAACGTGGCGCGATAGTTTCGTAAATCCTGCAGATCGTCTCGATCCACTGAGAGTACGACCCACTGTGATGACCGTGAAATCACAACCTGGTTGACCGGTTCAGAATCGTTGAGATCCCCTCCCCTTACGGTCACTAATGCGAATATGGATGCCACGGCCGGCAGCCCCGCAGCAGATTGCCCCCCCGCAGTTTGTTCCCCTGAAGTATGTTCTGAAGACGCGTTGGTGTTGCTGGCGACAGCCGTAGCTCCGCCTGTCCTGGGCGACGATGCCGGGTGTGGTTCGGGAAGCGGTTTCGCCGATTCCGCGCTGGCCTGGGGTTCGTATGCACTTGGATGCGAAGCCGCTGCCGCTCTTGCCTGGCTAAGTTCAGCGTGCGCAAGGCGCAGCTCCCTGATTAAGAAAAAGCTTGGTACTACGAAGATAACAGCACATGCGGCCACCGCAACCAGGGCCGGGCGCCAATTGAATACGGCCAACCATCCCGGTCCGGTGGCGAGATGCGGTTTGATCGCATCTTCTGCAGCCACCGTCTTGAACGCCTGTCTGAAGTCTTGCGTGGTCTCCAACTGCTCCTGGCACTGGGGACAATCCACAAAATGCTCTTCAAAGCTCACGCACTCTTCGGATGAGAGCTTTCCCATCCCGTATCGAGCGATGATGTTGTGCTCGTCTATGTAGGAATGGTCCATGCTATGGAGCCCCCTCTTCTGGCTCTTGCTCACATTCATAAGGTGTGGACAAGAATTCATTTATCTCAACCTGATATGCGCTATTTTTTGATGGTCTGTTCACACAGCTCCCTGAAGCGCTCGCGTGCGCGATAAAGTACCCGGTTGAAATGCAGGCTGCTCAAGCCAAGATCGGCGCAAATCTGGTCTTTTTCTTCTTCGGCGATGTAAAACCTGTAGAGCACCTCACGGTCCCTTTCCGATTTCAACTCTTTCAATACCTGCCGGATGGCCTTGGCTTTCTCTTTCTGCAATAGCAGGCTGAGCTGATCGGGGGCAGGGTCGGGAAGTGGCCGGGTGGCTTCCATATCCTCCAGCGTTTCACGCCGCGCTGCCTGGCGGAAATAATCAATCGCCAGGTTTCGCGCCAGGCTGCAAACGAATCCGGAGAGCCTTTCCGCTTCGCGCAAATCTCCTCGCCTGACTTTTTCCAGTACCAGCCGAAAGGTTTCCTGACAGAGGTCCTCGGTAACAGAAGGGTCTTTGACAATCCGCCGAACGATAATTGTCACGCCCCGCGTGTAGCGGCAAACCAACTCCTCTTCTGCGCTTGGCTCGCCGGCCAGGATTCTTCTTACCAGATCTGCTGGTTGCTCATTCCCCGCGGCAGTAGCTTCGGCAAATGTCATTTCCACTCGCCCTGCAGCGTGAACCCGGCCCAGTAGTACGGGGCCGACCAGCGCTTTTCTTTCGACAAGGTTATCTGGGCCTTGCGCAAGGCAGCTGCCGGCGGCAAGCTCTCAACCAGCATGGCTGTATAAAACTGCTTCATCAGCTCTGCCGTGGCGCGGTCGGGCACTCGCCACAGACTTGCTACCACGCGGGGCGCGCCTGCATACATGAATGCACGCGTCAGGCCAACCAGGCCTTCACCTTGAATCCGGTGCCCCAGGGCGGTTTCGCAGGCGCTGAGCACAACCAAATCAGCCGGCAGGTTCAAATTGTAGATGTCTTGCAGGTCGAGAAAACCGTTCTGCGGCTCTCCTTGCAGGTTCACCAGTGACAACACAAGACCTGATAACTCAGGGTGCGTGCTGTTCACCAGTCCGTGCGTGGCAAAGTGCACGATTCGATATTGCGCCAAAGTTGGACTGGTTGCCGTGGCCCGGCTGGCGTCAAAATCCAGGGCCTCCAAGGCTTGTCCGGCCTGGGTTACTGCGAGAATGCTTTTCGCTTCCTGACGTGTGCTCAATAGACGAGGCAGGTAAAGCGTACCTTTGGCGGTCATGCCCAGGTCAGCAGCCGAGCGGGTCAACAGGTCGGCTGTGGAATCTTCGACGATTGCCGGCTGCGTTCCAGTCGCGACCGTGCTGTTTTCATTTTTCGCGGGATCTTTTTTCCGGAGATCATTAGGGGCTGCCGGTTTTAGCCGCTCGTCATTGCTGTCGAAGACCGGATCAGCCAGTACCGCAACCTGTTTGGGCGCTCGTGTTCGCGTCTCGGTTTCTTTGCGCAATACTGCGAGCGTCGAAGCCGAAGGTAGATTAACAATTTCATGCTCGGCAATCAGAGGCGCTCCCTGAGAAGTTCGCAGCGCGGCAAAGGGGACATATTGCAGTGCGCCATCAGCGATGATCACCAGCCGTTTTTTCCCCAGGCGCTCAGCGACCGCACCCAGCAAAGTGCGGCTTAAAGCTACCGTGGATTCATAGCCGGTTGCAGGGCTGTTGACACTCAACTCTTCGTAGGCGCGACGGGTGGCCTCTTCGATCTCGGTGCTCTTCGGAAGCGGATAGACAGCGAGGGAATCCTGCGTTACCGCGAACACGTAGCTGCGCTCATCGCCCAGAGAATACGCCAGCAGCAGTGTATCGCCATCGAGCAACTGCTGAACTTCTTTGGTGCTCAGCGAGTGTGGCTGGGTCAAGGAGGTGTAAGCCGGGCTGCTTGCCCGGATTTGTTCCCTGGTATCTTTCTGCTGGGCCAGAAGCTTTTCGATCTCCTGGTTGACGGCTGCTGCCTGCTCATCGCTATGCGGGCCGCTCAGCAAACGGATGCGGCCGTTGAATTTGGCGGTGAGATCGGCTGCAAGTGACCGCTCCCGCTCGAGCAATGCAGCGTCTACGCCGCGGTGAACATCAATATGCGCTTCGGCCAGCATCTCGAGCATGGTCCGCGCCCGCGAACGCTCCAGCACTTGAAAGGCCTGCTCCGGCTGCTTCTGGCGGATGAGCAGATCAATGTAGTCCTGATAACAACCAAGATATTGCGCACGAAAGTTGGAGCGAACATCTTCGGAGCCACCGAGATGAGCGGCCTGACCTTCCAGGGCGGTTAGAGCCTTCTCGAAGAGCGGCAGGGCAGCGTCGATTTGCTGCTTGCGCAGCATGAGACGAGCCAAAGCCGCTAAAGTCTCGGCATAGTCTTTATTTTCAGGCGCCAGTTTTTCCCAAATTGGTAAAACCTGGCGATAATATTCTTCTGCTTTCGCCATGTCCCCACGATCTCGAGCTACACCTCCAAGGACGGTGAGGGTCTCTGCCAAAGTAAGGCTGTCGGGAGCCTGTTTTTGCTTGATGGCTAAAGCCTGGCGGCCATATTCCTCCGCCTTCGCCAAGTCTCTGCGATCCCAAGCCACCGTACCAAGATTACTGAGACTGGTCGCCACATCGAGGCTGTCTGGAGCCAGCTTCTGCCGGATGTCTAAAGCGCGACGGTGATACTCTTCTGCCTTGTTCAGGTCGGCGCGTTCCCAGGCCACATCTCCCAGGTTATTGAGAACGGATGCAACCTCAAGGCTGCCGGGCGCCAACTTTTCCCGGATCTCTAAGGCTTGATCGAAGTATTCCTGTGCCTTCGTCAGATCGCCGCGGTTCTCGACCACCAGACCCAGGTTATTGAGGTTCACGGCAACTTCGAGGCTGCTGGGAGCAAGTTTTTTCTGGATGGCTATAGCTTGGAGGCCATATTCCTCCGCCTTGGCGAGATTGCCACGGCGCCAGGTTAGGCTACCCAGGTTGGTGAGACTGGCGGCAACATCCAGACTGCCGGGGTTCAGTTTTTCTCTGATCTCTAACGACTGGTTGAAATACTCTTCTGCAGTGGCCAGATCGCCGCGCTTCCAGGCTACGGTGCCCAGATTACTGAGACTGGTGGCGACATCCAGACTGCCGGGAGCGAGTTTCTGCCGGATGGCCAGGCTTTGTTGGTAGTAATTCCCGGTTGCGGCGAGGTCGCCATGACTCCACGCTACGGTACCCAGGTTGTTCAGGCTATCGGCAACATCCAGACTGTCTGGGGCGAGCTTTGTTCGTATGTCTAAGGCTTGATCGAAGTATTCCTTGGCATGGGTCAGATCACCGTGACGGCGGGCGAGAAGACCAAGATTGTTAAGGCTCTTTGCCAGATTGAGGCTGCCGGGAGCGAGCTTTTGTTGGATTGCCTGCGCCTGGGAATAGTACTTTTCAGCGCCGGTCAGATCACCGTGCTGCAAAGCCGAAAGACCCATGCCATCGAAGGTCTCTGCCAAAAGCATACTTTCAGGACTCAGCTTTTGGTTTTCCTCTGCGGCTTGCTGAAAGTATTTCTCTGCGTTGGCCCAATCGCGTTGCTGGCGGAAGGCCTCGGCCCAGGCTTGCAGCAGATCTCCCTTAATCTTCGGGCCCGCATCTGCGGCCTGTGCAATTACTTCTTCATAGGCGGCATTGGTTTCTTTCCACTGATGCCCTCCTGCGAGTGCGTTTGCCGCGTGGAAAAGCAGCCACAGATGCAACCACGCAGGCGCAGAATGATCTACCTGGCTCGCAGCCGATCGCCAGCGCTCAGCGGCTTCGGTTAGTTTGCCGGTTTTGGCCAGATCACGGCCTTCCTGGTAAAGCGAAATAAGATTTGAGGGAAGATTCGGCCGGGTCTTGAGGCCCCAGGCACCGGGCGTAAGCACCCATGTATGTTTCTCGGTTCCACGCAAACCTTCGAGCGTGATGGTCCCACGCGGAGCCTGTTCGATTTCAATTTGGGAAACATCAAATGGCGATGCGATTTCACCCTTGGCATCACCCCGGACCCAGCGCAGCAGGAGATCGCCTGCCTGCACCCCTGCTTTTTCAGCGGAAGAATTCTCCGTGATTTTTTCGACCACGGCTCCTGGGTTGTGGTCGCTGGAAGCGGAGGCGGTCTTTATTTTTTCTTGTGCCTGCGACCGTAACGGGTAGAGCAGAGTCACACTCAGAGAGAATGTGACAATAAATCGGTTTAAAACTGTATCTCGATACATCGTATGTGAATGGAACCGCACTCTGAGATGCGAGGTATTCTCAGTTCCGACTCCTTAATTTCCACTAGGTTTTATTGATTGGCCAGGAGAACAATATTATACCTGCAAAGAATCCCGGGTTCCTCGGCAAGCACAAGTGCTAACTGCTATGAAATGGAAGCGCTTGTGGAAGGTGTTCGTGGACGTTATTTCCACTCGCCCTGCAACGTGAACCCGGCCCAGTAGTACGGCGCTGACCAGCGCTTTTCTTTTGACAAAGTTACCTGGGCTTTACGCAGGGCGGCGGCCGGCCGCAGGCCCTCGCCCAGCATTGCCGCATAGAACTGTTTCATCAGTTCGGATGTGGCGCGGTCCGGTACCCGCCACAAACTTGCTACCACGCGAGGCGCGCCGGCATACATGAATGCGCGTGTCATACCTACCAGGCCTTCTCCCTGGATCTGCTGTCCCAGGCCGGTCTCGCAGGCGCTGAGCACTACCAAATCTGCCGGCAAATTCAAATTGTAGATATCCTGCAGGTCGAGAAAACCGTTCTGCGGCTTTCCCTGCTGATTCACGAGCGACAACACCAGGCCTGATAGCTCGGGATGCGTGCTGTTCAACAGTCCGTGCGTGGCAAAGTGCACGATTCGATATTGCGCCAGAGTCGGACTGATCGCGGTTGCGCGGCTGGCATCAAAATCCAGCGCTGCCAAGCCTTGGCCGGGTGGTGCTGCCGCCAGAATGCTTTTCGCCTCTTGTCTTGTGCTGAGCAGCCGAGGAAGATAAATTACGCCCTTCGTCATCAGGCCCATATCAGTGGCCGAGCGGGTCAACAGGTCGGTTGCGGAATCATCGGCTGCTGCTGCAGCGTTGCTTTCGTTTTGTGAAGAATCTTTTTTCTGGGGATCGTTGGGTGTTCCAGGCTTCAGGCGCTCGTCGTTGCTGTCGAAGACCGGATCAGCCAATACGGCAACCTGTTTGGGCGCTGGTGCACGCGTCTCGGTTTCTTTGCGCAACACTGCCAGCGTAGATGCCGAAGGCAGATTTACGATCTCGTGGCCGGCAATCAGCAGCCCTCCCTGAGGAGTCCGCAGCGCGCCAAAGGGGACGTATTGCAGTGCCCCATCGGCCACAATCACCAGGCGTTTTTTGCCCAGGCGCTCAGCGGCGGCATCCAGTAACATGCGGCTGAGGGCCGTCGTGGATTTATGACTCGCCACCGGATTATTGATGCTTAATTCCTTATAGGCGAGGCGGGCAGCTGTTTCAATTTGGGAACGCTTCGGCAGAGGATAAGCGTCGAGCGAGTCTCGCGTCAGCGCAAATAAGTAACTGCGCTCCTGGCCGAGAGAGTAGGCCAACAACAGCGTGTCATCATCGAGTAACTGCTGAGCTTGTGTAGCGCTGAGAGGTTGTGGCTGAGTCAGGGCGGCATAGCTGGGACTGCTGACCAGGATCTGTTCTTCCAGATCTTTCTGCGCGGCGAGAAGTTTTTCAATTTCCTGGCTGATGGCTGCTATCTGCTGGTCAGTATGTTTGTAACCCAGCAGCCGGATGCGGCGATCATATTTGGCCGAGATGTCGCCCTGGAGCGAACGTGCTCGTTCGAGCAGCGCGGCATCCACGCCTTTGTGAACATCAATGTGGGTCTCGGCCAGCATTTCGAGCAGAGTCCGAGCCCGGGAGCGCTCGAGCACCTGAAAAGCCATTTCGGGCCGCTTCTGGCGGATGAGCAGATCAATGTAATCCTGATAGTAGCTGAGATATTTAGCGCGGAAGTTTGAGCGGACATCCTCTGAACCTCCAAGATGAGCCGTCTGACCTTCCAGCGCATTCAAGGCCTGTTCGAACAGTGGTGCGGCCGCATCGAGTTCGCCTTTGCGCAGCATGATCCCGGCCAGGTCCGCCAATACCGCGGCGTACTCTTTGCTTTCGGGAGCCAGCTTTGCCTCGATGGCGCGCACTTGGCGGTAGTCATCCTCCGCCTGGGTGAGATCACCTCGATCGCGAAGCAGATCCGCAAGATTATTGAGGCCATCGGCAACATCGAGGCTACCGGGGGCAAGTTTTTGCCTGATTTCCAGGGACTGGCGATAGTACTCCTCAGCCTTCTTAACATCGCCGCGAGCTCGAACCACAACGCCCAGATCGCTGAGAGAGACGGCGAAATCGAGACTTCCCGGGGCCAGCTTCTCCTTGATGGCAAGGGATTGGCGGTGGTAATCCTCTGACTTGGCCAGATCTCCTGATCTGTAGGCTATATTGCCAAGGCTATTGAAGGTTGATGACAAAGTCAGGCTGTTGGGAGCCTGCTTCTGCTTGATAGCCAGAGCACGCTGGCTGTATTTCTCCGCCTTCGCCAATTCACCGCGATTCTCGGCCACAATTGCCAGGTTATTAAGGCTAGAAGCAACCAGGAGACTATCCGGGGCCAGCTTTTCCCGGATGGCCAGCGCTTGCAGGTTATACTCCTCCGCTTTGACCAGATCGCGGCGGACTGAGGCCACGATCGCCAGGTTGCTGAGGCTTCGTGCAACCTCGAGGCTGCCGGGAGCAAGTTTCTCTTCGATCGCCAAAGCTTTGCTGTGGTATTCCTCCGCCTTCGCCAGATCGCCGCGATTCCAGGCCACCAGACCGAGGTTATCGAGATTTGCGGAAACATCCAGGCTTTCGGGCGACAATTTCTCCCGTATAGCCAGGGACTGGAGGTAGAATTGCTCCGCTTTATCGATCTCCCCGCGGCTTTGCGCCACGTTGCCCAGGTTAATCAGGCTTCCCGCGAGATCGAGGCTGCCGGGAGCAAGCTTCTCGCGGATCACGAAGGCCTGACGAAAGAAGTCCTCTGCTTTAGCCAGATCGCCTCGAGCCTTTGCAACATTGCCAAGACCGTTGAAGCTCTTCGCCAGGGGAAGGCTGGCTGGGGCCAGTTTTTGCTGGATCTCAATGGCCTGTAGAAAATACTTTTCAGCAGTCGTCAAGTCACCACGCGAGGTGACGGAATAACCAGTGCGATCCAGGGTATCTGCGAAGGTCAAACTGGTAGCGCTTAGTTTTTGACTTTCTTCGGCCGCCTGCTGGTAGTACTTGTCCGCATTGACCCAATCGGCCCGTTGCCGGAATGTATCGGCCCATCCTCGCAGCAGTTGCGCTTTTAACTCCTGTCCAGCCCCTGTGCACTGTGCAATTACCTCTTGATAAGCGGCATCGGCGTCTTTCCACTGGCGGCCTTCTGCCAATATATCCGCAGCGTGAGAGAGCAACCACAAGCGCAACCATGCCGGGGCCGCACCATCTATCTTGCCGGCAGCAGTGTGCCAATGCTCAGCGGCTTGCGTCAGGTTGCCAGCTTTGGCTTGCTCCTGGCCTTCCTGGTAAAGCGAAAGAAGATCGGGTGGAAGATTCGGCCGGGTCTTGAGGCCCCAATCACCAGGCGTAAATGTCCATGTCCGCTTCTCCGGGCCGCGCAGCCCTTCGAGCGTAACCGCACCACGCGGTCCCTGCTCGATCTCGATCTGGGAAACATCGAACGGCGATTCAATTTGACCTTTGGCATCGCCCCGGACCCAACTCAGAAGGACATCTCCCTCCAGCAATCCTGCTTTTTCGGCCGCATAGTTCGCCGTGACTTTTTCAACCACTGCTCCTGGCTTATAGCCTGGCGAAGCGGCGGTTTGTTGCTGGCCGGCCGTAGTCTGGCCGATGGCCAAAAGAGTCAGCAATAAGAATTTTGTGGTTGAAATAGTCAGGTTGCGCAGCTTCACGGTGCATCCCTTACGTCGTCGCTGAAGTTCCACGCATTATAACCGCATAAATTCCCGTTTCCCACTGAAGCAGGATTAACGCGGTTTTTACATCCGCCGGTGGCGATCTCACATCTAAAATCAAGGCAAAGCGTCAGGCGCTTGCGTGCCATTTTCTGTGGAATTACAGTAACCTTACCGCATTCTAAGATCATGCATAACCCGAATGAAGGAGATTCAACATGAAATCTGCCACTTATGCCACTTCAACTCCGGCGACGGTTCAAGCTCTTGGTTACGCTGCGGAGTCAGCACAGAGTGCGCTGTCACCGTTTTCTTTTCAGCGACGCGAGCCCTTGCCTCGCGACGTACAGCTTGAAATTCTCTACTGTGGCGTGTGCCACTCGGATTTGCATACCGTCCGCAATGAATGGCAGAACACGGTTTATCCCTGTGTGCCAGGCCACGAGATTGTAGGGCGCGTCACGAACGTTGGCTCTGAGGTCAAAAAGTTCAAGCTGGGCGACTTGGCCGCGGTCGGCTGTATGGTTGATTCCTGCCGCACCTGCCCAAGTTGCAAACAAGGCTTGGAGCAATACTGCGAAGTCGGCTTCACCGGCACCTACAACAGTGAAGACAAGCACCTGGGGGGAATGACCTACGGGGGCTACTCCAATCGCATCGTGGTCGATGAACACTTTGTGCTGCACATTCCAGACAAGCAGAACCTTGCCGGTGTGGCGCCTCTGCTGTGTGCCGGCATCACTACGTACTCGCCGCTCCGGCACTGGAAGGTGGGCAAGGGACAAAAAGTGGGAATCGTGGGACTCGGAGGTCTGGGCCACATGGGCGTAAAGATAGCCAACGCTATGGGAGCCTATGTGGTGCTCTTTACCACCTCGCCCAACAAGAAGGAAGATGGATTGCGTCTGGGTGCTCAAGAGGTGGTGGTATCAAAGAACCAAAATGAGATGGATAAGCATCTCAACAGCTTCGACTTCATTCTCGACACGGTTTCGGCCCAGCACGATATCAACGCCTATCTGGCTCTGCTCAAACGCGATGCAACGTTGACGTTGGTGGGCGCTCCTCCCGAGCCGCCTGCGGTGCAGGCATTCAGCCTGGTTTTCAAGCGCCGGAGCTTTGCCGGCTCGCTTATTGGCGGCATTGCTGAGACCCAGGAGATGCTGGATTTCTGCGCTAAACACTCGCTCACCGCCGATGTTGAAGTGATACCCATTCAGCAGATCAACCAGGCGTACGAGCGCATGCTGAAGAGTGACGTGAAATACCGCTTCGTCATTGACATGGCATCGCTGGCGAAATAGTACCGGGGCGTCCGCAGTGTTACAGTGCTTGTGGAGAAGGGGGGCAATTCCTTATCATTGACTTCCGAAAATTGATAAACCCAATCCACGCCCTCGGAACAAGTGAATAAACTCGTGACCAGGCACAAAATTGCGGTAATTCCCGGCGACGGCATCGGCAAAGAGGTTGTGCCCGAGGGCTTGCGCGTGCTCGACGCGGCGGCCACAAAATTCAATGTGGCTTTCGAGTGGCAGCACTTTGACTGGAGCTGCGATTATTACCTCAAAAACGGTGCCATGATGCCGGCGGATTGGAAAGAGCAGATCGGCCGGCATGAAGCGATCTTCTTCGGCGCCGTGGGCTGGCCTACGCTGGTCCCCGACCACATCTCGCTGTGGGGCATGCTGCTCAAGATCCGCCGGGAATTTGATCAATATGTGAACCTGCGCCCCGTGCGCCTTTTCCAGGGAGTACCCTCGCCTCTGGCAAACCGCAAACCGGGTGAAATTGACTTCTACGTCGTGCGGGAAAACACCGAAGGCGAATACTCCAGCATCGGTGGCCGGATTTTTTCCGGAACCAGCCATGAAGTCGTGGTCCAAGAAAGCATATTCACGCGCCGGGGCACGGACCGCGTCCTGAAATTTGCCTTTGAACTGGCGCAGAAGCGCCCCAAAAAGCACCTGACCTCAGCCACGAAATCGAACGGCATTTCCATCTCAATGCCTTTTTGGGATGAGCGCGTTGCCGAGTTTTCCACAAAGTATCCGGCCGTGCGGGTAGATAAATTTCATATTGATATCCTGACTGCCCATTTCGTGCAGCATCCTGATTGGTTTGATGTAGTTGTGGCGTCCAACTTGTTCGGCGACATTCTTTCCGACCTCGGCCCGGCGTGCACGGGCACCATCGGCATTGCACCCTCGGGAAACCTGAACCCGGAAGGCGAGTTTCCATCGCTGTTCGAACCGGTGCACGGCTCAGCCCCCGACATTTTCGGGAAGGGAATTGCCAACCCCATCGGCCAGATTTGGTCGGGCGCGATGATGCTCGACCATTTGGGACATCCCGAGGCGGCGGCCGCAGTCATGCGGGCCATTGAGATGGTTCTGGCCGAAGGCCCGCGCACGCCCGACATGGGCGGAAAGGCAACGACGGTCGAGGTGGGGAAAGCCGTGGCTTCTTCCATTTGAAACGATCATGAAAATCGTTGACCTGCGTGAAATCGTTGTCCCCATAAAATCAGAGATCCGCAACGCCTATGTGGATTTCAGCCAGATGACGGTCAGCGTCGTCGCGCTGATTACCGATGTCATCCGTGAGGGCAAACCCATCGTCGGGTTTGGTTTCAATTCCAATGGCCGCTATGCTCCCAGTGGATTGCTACGCGAACGTTTTATTCCGCGTCTTAAGTCCGCGGACCCGGGCAAGCTTCTCGATGAGAGCGGAGAGAACCTTGATCCCTTCCGGATTTGGGACGTCCTCATGACCAACGAAAAACCGGGCGGCCATGGCGAGCGCTCGGTAGCCGTTGGTGTGATTGATATGGCGGTCTGGGATGCGGCTGCCAAGATCGCAGATGAGCCGCTCTATCAGCTTCTGGCCAATCGCTTTCGCAACGGCGAAGTGGACCGAAAAATATTCGTCTATGCGGCCGGCGGGTACTACTATCCGGGCAAAGACATTGCAGCGCTGAAAGCGGAGATACAGAGTTATCTCGACCAGGGCTACTCATCGGTCAAGATCAAGATTGGCGGAGTGCCACTCGCCCAGGACCTCGAGAGAATTGAAGCAGTCCTGAAGCTGCTGAAGCGCCCCAGCCAGCTTGCCGTAGATGCCAACGGACGATTTGATCTCGCCAAAGCCATCGAGTATGCCCGCGCGCTTGCTCCCTACGGGCTACGTTGGTACGAGGAGCCTGGGGATCCACTCGACTACGCGCTGCAGTCGGAGCTCTCTAAGATTTACGCCGGGGCGATGGCAACGGGAGAAAATCTTTTTTCAATGCAGGATGCGCGTAATTTAATTCGTTACGCGGGCATGCGGGCTGACCGTGACATCCTTCAGTTTGACTGCGCGCTGAGCTATGGTTTGGTTGAGTATCTCCGGATACTAGAGATGCTCAAAGAGCACGGCTGGTCAGCGCGCCGCTGCATTCCCCACGGAGGGCATCAGATGTCGCTCAACATCGCCGCCGGATTAGGTTTGGGCGGCAACGAATCCTATCCTAGCGTGTTCAAACCCTTCAACGGATTCGCGGACGGAGTACCCGTGCAAGACAGTTTTGTCACTCTTCCCGATCTGCCAGGGATTGGGTTTGAAGCGAAAAACGAGCTGTTCTCAATCATGAAGACGATGGTCGGGTGAATTTACCACCAGCGCAGCAGCTTCCACCAAAGCATTCCCAGTCCCATCCACAGTGCCAGGTTGACCAGCGAAACGATGAACCCGATTCTCCACCAGGTTCCCTGAGAAACGTATCCGGTTCCAAAATAGACCGGTGCTGAGCCGGTTCCATAATGGGTCATGGCAGCATTCAAATTTGAGAAGTATGCCAAAGACAGAGCAGCGACCAGCGGATTAATTCCACTGGCTAAAGCAGCGGTGAGAAATCCCGGATAGAGCGCCGTGACCTGCGCCGTCATGCTGGCAAAGCCGTAGTGGATATAGAGGTACAAGGTTATGAGCACCATGAGCGCCACGATCCAGGGCCAGCCTTGTATGTAATGAAAGGCGCTCTTAGAGAGCACACCGACAACTCCGGCCTGCAATAAACTATCCGCCATCATGATCAGGGCCCCAAACCAGATGAGGGCCTCCCAGGCGCGGCGCTCGCCGAGGAGATCATCCCAGGAGATGACCCCGGTCACCAGCAGAGCAGAGATTCCAAACAGCGCAGCCACCGCGTTGGGCATTCCATGCCAGGGCGAAGTTACCCAGCCGGCCATCACCAGCAACAGGATTACCACCAGCCGCCACTCTTTGGAACTCATGGGGCCCATTTTTTTCAGCTCCTCGCGCGCGTGCACACGAGCGGATTCGGTATTCCTTATGCTGGGCGGGCGCAACCGATAAATCAACAACGGCACAACGATCAGCGCCGTCAAACCTGGAACACTCGCGCCGATGGCCCACTTGAGCCAAGTCAGCTCCACGTGTGCGATTTGATGGGCAAAGTCGGCCATCAGCGGATTCGACGCCATCCCGGTCAGGAACATGGCGGAAGCAGTGTATGTGGAATGAAACCCAACCAGCATGAGGAAGGCGCCGAGTTCAACCGCCGGCGATCCGGGCTCTGATCCAAGCGCGCGAGCAATACTGTGAACAACAGGACAAATAATCCCGCCTCCGCGGGCCGTGTCGGAAGGAATGAAAGGCGCGAGCACCAGGTCAGAAGCCGCTATCGAATAACTCAGCGTGAGTGAGCTGTGGCCAAACCGGCGGATGAAATTATAGGCCACGCGCATTCCAAATCCTGCGAGTGTCACCGCCCTGGAAAACAAAAAGGCGGTGAAAATCAGCCAGACCGTGGGATTGCTGTAACCAGAAAAAATCTGGTTCGGAGCGATGGTCTTGGTCAACGCCAGAAGCGTGATCGCAACCATGGTGCTCACCCCCATTGGAACCGGCTGCACCACCAGGGCAACCACGGTTGCAATGAAGATGGCCAGCAGGTGACGCTGGGTGGGAGTGAGCCCCCCGAGCGGCAGGAAATACAGCAACAGTCCCGGAACCAGCACGAAGATCCAGCGGAACAATTTGTTGGTGGGAGCCTTCACAGCCCGTACCTCAGCGGTCGCCGTCATCAAATCGGTTTGCCAGTTGCGGTCGACCATCTTGTTGCTTACAACCTCGTTACGGCCTCTTCCGCGTGCGCGGCGATTCGATCACCGGGGTTGCGAAGTTTTCAGGCCCGCAAATGATACCAAGCTGCCTGCTTTGTATTTCAAGAAAAATACAATTCGAGCCAAAAAGTGCGGAGTTTTTTAAAGCTAAAATTTGCAACCTGCGGCGTTTTTTTTCGTCTAATGGTTAAATGCCATGACCAAGAAAACGACATCGAAAAAGCAAAAGAAACTTGAGGTAAAAGCCACTAATCTTGAAGCCAAGGCTCCTGATCAAGCGCCCCGGCCTAAGCTTGCTTCTAGTAAGAAAGAAAAGGAGTTCCGCGTGGAGTGGCAGGCTATTGAAGGGTTGGAAAACACCGTGGATGAGCGGCAGGTCAACGAAATGACAGACCACGTTTTCAGCTCAGTCCTGTCAAAATTTGGCTGGACGCGCAACGAGCAAGGGCATCTGGAGAAAACCGGAATAGAAGAAGCGGCTTAATTCGAAGGAACTCCCGAGCCTAAAGATAGCAGCGGGAGCGCGCTCGGAAAAGTCCTCAGGCCCGGCGTTCGCCGGCCCAATTTGGGCGCAACTTTCGGATAGCTCCGTAGAACGCCGGGTCATAGACTTGCGGTTATGCATCCACTCGACAATGTCATCTGGAAGGTTGCGCCGCCGGGGAGCTTGTAGGCTTCAGGCACCAAATGCCCGTTTCACGTTTGGTTGCAGCAGGTACCAAACGATCAGGAGATTGATGGCCAGACGAATCCCACCCACCATGATTACGAACAGATTGAAATGAAGCAGCGCCCAGAGTATGCCAAATATGCCAAAGAGAATTCCGACGCCACAGAGAATAATCGTGATAATGCGCGCCCAGTTCTTCAGCTTCCACATCCCCCAGGCAATGAGCATGACAATCGCGGCCAGAATAAAGAAGCCCACGGCAAAAACAACCCCGAGGCCAGCGAGGGCGGTAAAAACCGCTCCTCCGAGATCGCGAGTCTGACTCATCTGACTCAGGAGAGAAGCCAAAAAACTCATACCCAACAAACAAAAGAGACCGATCGCAATAAAAACACCTGCGCCCAGAAACTCAAGAATGGCAATAATCGTGACGCCAACAGGCCTTGCCATAGTGTTTCCCCCTTAATATTCGGGTAGTGTACCCGGGCTTTATTGAAGTCGGGGGATTATACTCAAAAAGTCCATGCCTGTAACCTTAAACCAGATTATTGCCAACACCCGGCTGCGAGTAGAAGCCCTGTTGCAGTCTCCCGCCGCTCAGGTCCTGGAGGAGCAGGCCCGCCAGCATGTCCCGCGTGGTTTCAAAAGAAATCTGCTGGAAAAGGCGGCGCAGGGTGCGGCCGTCATCGCCGAGTTGAAGAAAGCATCGCCCTCCAGGGGAGTCATACGCCAGCATTTTTCAGCAGTGCGCCTCGCCCGCGAACTGGAGCAGGCGGGCGCGGCTGCGCTTTCCGTGCTCACCGATGAGAAATACTTTCAGGGGTCATTGTCGAATTTGCAGGAGGCTTCCACCGCAACGCGAATTCCATGCTTGCGCAAGGATTTTATAGTGCACGAAGTGCAATTGCTCGAAGCCCGTGCCCATGGCGCCGATGCCGTGCTGTTGATTGCAGCCGCTTTGCGAGATGACGAGATGTTCCTGTTATTTGAAAAGGCCCGCGGGCTCGCTCTCGATGTGTTGTGCGAAATTCACGATGAGCGCGAGCTGGAGCGCGCCATGAGTATAGGCTTTGACATCATTGGGGTGAACAGCCGCGATTTGCGGACCTTTCAGGTGGATGCCCAAGCCCCGCTGCGTCTGGCGGCAAAATTGCCGCGCAACGTCTTGCGGATAGCGGAAAGCGGCATTCAAACTGCAGCCCAGCTTCGCGAGTTGCGGGATGCGGGCTACCAGGCATTTTTAATCGGCGAATCGCTCATGCGTGCCGATGCGCCCGGAGAGAAGCTGAGAATTCTGCTCTCCCTGGCTGATTCGCCATCGTCGGGCGTAGAGCCAGTACGCTCCCGAGGCAAAAAGTGACCTGGATCAAAATCTGCGGCACCACCAACCTGGAAGATGCATTGGTGGCAGCACAGGCCGGAGCTGATGCTCTGGGTTTTATTTTTGCCGAAAGCCCCAGGCGAATCGCTCCGGAGCAGGCGCGCGAGATCATTGCCAAACTTCCCGCTAAAATTGAAAAGGTCGGGGTCTTTGTGAATCCATCGCTCGAGTATGTTTGTCAAATCGCGCAGCAGACGGGCATAACCCGAATTCAATTGCAAGGCGATGAGGAGGAAGCTTTCGTCCGCGCGGTTGGAGAGAGTCTGCCGCTGCTACGTCTTACGAAGACGATACAAGCTAATGAGCATTTGCGGGAATCTCTTCATGCGCTGAACGGCTCGATTCGTATGGATAGCATTCTTCTGGATTCCGGCTCGGCAGCGCAGCGTGGCGGTACAGGCAAGGTCTTTGACTGGCAGGAGGCTCAAGGGGCCATCACGCAGAGCGGGTTGAAGTTGCGCTTGATTATTGCCGGAGGCCTAAACCCGGAAAATGTCGGCGCGGCCCTCAAATTGTTCAGGCCCTGGGGCGTTGATGTGGTTTCTGGGGTGGAATCCCGTTTAGGCAAGAAAGATGCAGGCAAAATAAAGAACTTCGTCTCCGCGGTGAGAGCGGCAGAAGAGAAAACTTAACTATGGCTCCCGTATTGAATATAGATACAGTCAGCACACGTTTAAAAAGCACCTCGAGCAGCGCAGCCCACGGACGCTTTGGCCCATATGGTGGAAGCTACGTTCCTGAAACTTTAATGGCTGCCCTGGAAGAGCTGGAGAAGGCCTACACCAAGGCGCGCAACGACCGCAGCTTCCAGCAGGAACTCGATGATCTCAGGAAAAACTATGCCGGCCGTCCCACGCCCTTGTTTTTTGCGCGTCGGCTTACAAAACAGCTCGGCGGCGCGAAGGTTTATCTCAAGCGCGAAGATCTGCTGCACACCGGGGCCCATAAGATCAACAACGCGTTAGGCCAGGCGTTGCTGGCAGTCCGCATGGGTAAGCGCCGCATTATCGCCGAGACCGGCGCCGGACAGCACGGCGTTGCCACGGCTACCGTCTGCGCTTTGCTGGGCCTCGAATGCGTGATTTATATGGGGACCGAAGACATGCAGCGCCAGGAGCTGAATGTCTTTCGCATGCGCCTTCTGGGAGCGGAAGTTCGCGGAGTTGATTCCGGATCCAAGACGCTAAAAGACGCCATCAACGAAGCCATGCGCGATTGGGTCACCAATGTGCGCACGACGCATTATCTGCTGGGCAGTGTGCTGGGGGCGCATCCTTATCCGCTGATGGTACGCGACTTCCACATTGTCATCGGACGCGAGGCGCGCGCCCAGATCCTGAAATTTGAAAAGAAACTTCCCACGGCGTTGATCGCCTGTGTGGGCGGCGGTTCCAATGCCATGGGCCTTTTTCATGCCTTCCTCGCCGATAAGAAAGTTGAGATGATCGGAGTAGAAGCCGGCGGCCGCGGAACGAAGCTGGGCGAGCATGCAGCCCGCTTTCACGGTGGCTCACCCGGAGTTCTGCAAGGGACGTTTTCGTATCTCTTACAAGACGATGCCGGACAAATTGCAGGTACGCATTCGGTTTCTGCGGGATTAGATTATCCCGGTGTAGGACCGGAGCATGCCTGGCTGCATGATATTGGCCGCGCCGAGTATGTCTCCGCCGACGACACCGAAGCGCTGGCCGCCTGCCGGTTGCTCGCCCGCACCGAAGGAATCATTCCGGCGCTGGAGTCTTCCCACGCCATCGCAGAGTGCATCCGCCGCGTCCCCAAAATGAAAAAATCAGACATTGTGATTGTGAATGTCTCCGGCCGCGGCGACAAGGACATGGGAATTCTGCAGAAAGAACTGAAACATTGAATCATTGGGTCATTGAATCATCGGATCATCGGATCATTTTAATCATTGTGTCATTGCAGAGGTTGGGGAAAAATAGAAATGCAAAGTAAGCCTGAAGAGCTAAAGCAACGGACAAAACAATTTGCGTTGCGTATTATCAGGCTTTACAGATCTTTGCCGAAATCAACCGATGCGCAAGTCATCGAAAAACAGGCGCTCCGTTCAGGAACGTCGGTCGCTGCTAACTACCGTGCTGTTTGCCGAGCGCGTTCAAAACCTGAATTTATTGCCAAGATGGGCATTGTAGTTGAAGAAGCAGATGAAACCGTATTTTGGTTAGAGTTACTAGTTGACGCTTCAATTGTTTCCGGCGACAAAATGAATGATTTATTATCGGAAGCCAACGAATTGCTGGCGATCTTTGCTGCATCGCATCGGACTGCCAAGAATCTAAGGTCCTGAGCAATGACTCAATGATCCGATGACCCAATGACTCAATTCTAAGAAAATCATGCCTCTTAATTTCACATCAAACCCATTCCTGGTTGTCTACGTTACTTGTGGCGATCCTAGTCTGGCGGCCAGCAAAGAGATTATCTTGTCGGCCATTAGCGCCGGAGCGGACGTCATCGAACTAGGTGTCCCGTTTTCCGACCCCGTCGCCGACGGACCGGTGATTCAGCGCGCCAGCGAGCGTGCCCTGGCCAACCACACGAAGCTGAGTGATGTCTTGCAGCTCGCGGAAGAGATCAGGAATGCCGAGAGCCGGGTGGGGCTGATTGTTTTTTCTTACTACAACCCTGTACTGCGCTACGGGCTGGAGCGTTTTTGTGACGACGCCCGGGCCGCAGGCGTGGATGGCGCTTTGATCACCGACCTCACCGTCGAAGAGGCCGGCGACTACATTGCCGCCATGCGCAAACGCGATTTGGCCACAGTATTTTTGGCCGCGCCCACCAGCACTGATCCCCGCTTGAAACGCATTGCCGCAGCCTCGCGCGGCTTTGTTTATGCGGTTTCGCGCACTGGAGTTACCGGGACCCAGCACAAGCTGGCAGAGGATGCGGGCGAACTGGTCCGAAGGGTAAAAAAGTTCACGAAGCTGCCGGTTGCGGTCGGGTTCGGCATCTCCAATTCCGAGCAATTCCACGCCGCCGGCAAATTCGCCGACGGCATCGTAGTGGGCAGTGCCATTGTGCAGACCATCGAGCAGAATGCTTCCACCGGTCATGCCGCAAAGGCGGTCGGTGAGTTTATTCGTGGGTTAAAAAAGCAATCAGCAGTCAGCGCTCAGCATTCGGCAAAATAAAGAATGCAGATCTGACGCAGCGCCGGCATCCCGCCGGCTGTCGTGTGGGCATCTTGCCCACACACGGGAATGGGTTTCAGCTTACAATAAATACTTTGTGTTCATTGCAGGTTGAGGACAGGGAACTTGCCTGTCCACTTTAAGGTTTCGGACATCACCCATGGACATCGCAGACTGGCGAAAGAAAATTGACGAGCTTGACCGTCAGATGGTTGAGCTGTTGAACCAGCGTGCAAGCGCGGCGCAGGAGATTGGCCGGTTGAAACGCAACACGAAATTGCCAATCTACGAACCGGACCGGGAGAAGCAGGTTTTTGAGAATGTGCGCGCCCTGAATCGCGGGCCGCTGCCCAGCCACGAGTTGCAGCATATTTTCGAGCGCATTATTGACGTGATGCGCGCACTGCAAAAAGAAGAAATTCAGCCCAAAACCGAAGCACCCAAGGGCGAGACCGAATTCGATATAGAAGTAAACGACTGAGAACTGAGAACTTTTTATGATTGTTGCAATGCAGGAGTCTGCAAGTGAAGAGCAGATCCAGCAGGTGATCGAGCGCCTGGTGGAGATGGGCTTCGAGGTGCACCGCAGCACCGGAGCGCGGCAAACCGTGCTGGGGGCGGTGGGGGCGCGCAGCGATTTCGATGTCCGCGATATTGAAGTGCTTACCGGCGTAGGCGAGGTGCACCGCATCAGTGCGCCCTACAAGCTCGCAGGGCGGAGCTTTCGCCCCGACGGCACCATCATCAAGTTCCCCAATGGCCTCGCGGTCGGCGGCAACGAGATTGTCATCATGGCCGGGCCGTGCTCGGTCGAGTCGCGCGAGCAGCTTCTCACCGTAGCCGAGCAGGTGGCCACCGCTGGCGCCCGTGTGCTGCGCGGGGGCGCCTTCAAGCCGCGTTCCTCTCCATATTCGTTCCAGGGCATGGGCAAGCAGGGGCTTGAGATCCTGCGCGAAGCCGGAGACAAATTCAAGCTCCTGGTCATCAGCGAGGTCATGGAGATCTCCCAGATCCCGCTCATGCAGCCCTACATTGATATCTTCCAGGTGGGCGCGCGCAACATGCAGAACTTTAACCTGCTGCGCGAGCTGGGCAAGGTGCGCACGCCGGTGCTGCTCAAGCGCGGCATTGCAGCCACGTTTGAAGAGCTGCTGCTCTCGGCCGAGTACATCATGGCGGGCGGGAACTACGAGGTGATCCTGTGCGAGCGCGGCATTCGCACCTTTGAGACCTACACGCGCAACACGATGGATATCTCCGCGATTCCCATTATCAAAAAACTTTCACACCTGCCCATGACCGCCGATCCTTCGCATGGCACCGGACGCCGCGACAAAGTTCCTCCCATGGGACGGGCCGCAGTCGCCGCCGGAGCCGACGCTCTGCTGATCGAGGTGCATCACAACCCGGATAAGGCGCTCTCGGATGGCGCGCAATCACTTTATCCCGAGCAATTCACCAAGCTGATGCAGGAGTTGCGCTTGATTGCGTCGGCCGTGGGACGCAGTATCGCGTAGAATTTACGATTGATGATTTACGATTTCTGATTCTGTAAGAAGCCAGAGAGATGCCGGCAATTACGCTTGCCTTGCGTTTTTAATTCGTACATCGAAAATCACAAATCGTAATTATTGTGGATTTCTCACGGAACAAGACTCATGATCCGGCAGATCACCATCATCGGCGTAGGATTGATAGGGGGCTCCTTTGCGCTTGCCCTGAAGAAGCACGGCTACAAGGGCACCATCGTCGGCAGCGACCGCGAAGCTGTTCTACAACGCGCCCTGGCCAAGGGCGCGGTGGACCGTGCCGTCGCCCGCCCTGAAGAAGCTATTTCCGGCAGCGATCTCGTGCTGCTGGCCGCGCCCGTGGGCGCCATCGTGGATCTCATTGAGCGCATCGGCCCGCTGCTTCCACCCGACACTTTGCTTTCCGATACCGGCAGCACCAAAGCTGAAATCGTGTCGCGCGCGAAAGCGGTTTTTGGCGCGCAGGCCGCGCAGCGCTTTCTTGGCGGACATCCTATGGCCGGCAAAGAGAACAGCGGAGTCGAATTTGCCGACGCCACCCTGTTCGACAACGCGGTGTGGTTTCTGATTCCCGCTGGCGACCCGGCCAGCCCGCTGACCGGAAAGACGCAGGAGTTGCGCGAGCTGGTGGAGATGATTGGCGCGCGCCCGCTGCAGATGGATGTCGACCGCCACGACCGCCTGTGCGCCTGGATCAGCCACCTTCCGCAGATGATCTCTACCGCGCTGGCGGCGACGCTGGAAGAAGAATTCGGCGACGATCCCGAACTGCACAGCATTGGCGGACGCGCCCTGCGCGAGATGACCCGCATCTCTTCCAGTTCTTATTCCATGTGGCGCGACATTGCCCATACCAACACAGAAAATATCCAGGAGGCGTTGCTGCAACTGGAGCAGCGGCTGGCCTATATCCGCGAAAACCTGCGGACGCCGGGCCTGCGCGACGAGTTTGACCTCGCGAATAAGTTCAATTCGCCTAAGACAGAGAAGGGAACGGATAGTTAAAAACAGCTCCAAGTTGCAAGCTCCAAGCTCGAAGGGAGATCCTTCAGTGCGCGTCCGGTATGCCAAGCAGAGCTGTCTCATAACTGAGTATTGCTTTTAATCCCTTGTTCCACGTAGGTCCCTCATTACTTATTACTCCCCCCCATTACTTGGAGTAGTGGACGCCGCTCTAAGTCCTTAGCAATCAATTTCTTACGACTAAGGACGGAGTAGTCTAAAAACAGCTCCGGGTTGCAATACAGTACTTAGCTGTCAGTACTCAGCACACAGAAAAGCAACCGCAAAGGCTTTCGCCGCAGATGGATGCAGATCAACGCGGATTTTCAGAGGATTTGGCAGCCCCCACTTGCTAGCTTGTGGTTGAAGTGCCCCAAATCGCGTCTGCCCCGCGTCGTTATTGGCGAGAATCGAGCCAGGTTGCGGGACTAGCTGGGTAGTCAGTTGCCGGTTTCCTGTGACCAGTTGCCAGAGGAAAGGAGTTAACCCAGATCAATCGGTTTTCATCGGTGGCGGATTTTGATAAATCGCCAGGCAGCAGATTTTCAAAGATCTAAAGGGCACATGCCCCGCATTCTTGAATGCATGACGTAAACACACGTCTGGCACAATTATGACCTATGGCTTCCAGGGAATGAAGGTTTTGATACCAACTTGGTGCCACTTTGCGGCTGCACAGAGTTCCAAACTGCAAGCGGCGATGGACCTCTCCCCGCAGGGGAGGGATGAAGAACCACGCCTCATTTCAATGCCGCGAAGCTCTTGGGTGAGCGCCAGGTGGTGGCGTATCAACGCGGAGTTTGCAAATCCGAGAGCGACAGAATGTCATCGAGCACACTGGTGGTGTGTTTATCTTCTGGTTCGCCCACGATTGCTTCTTCGCTCATGATTGCGCCTTCTGACCTGTCCAGCAGAAGACAGCCAATGATCCCGGCAAACAAGGGATGCGCATAATGGAACATCAAGGTTGCGATACGGCTGCGATACCAGTCGTGATGGTGAGGCGTGGCAAGATTGCTTGCCTGGAGGGCATGGATAAACCTCGTGGTTAGCTCCTCAACCAGCATTTCCCGGTTCCGCAAGTGCGGGTATCGGGCTTCCATTTCTTTTACCAGGGCAACCATCTCGGGCCATGCCCTGGGGTCGAGCTCATCCAGCAGGAGCATCTGTTCCACGGTGCAGTGCCAGATTCCTCTGCGCTGGTTGTCGCCGAGCTTGTAGCTTTTGATTGGATCACGCCCTTGTTCTCGCAGGTGCTGAATCGCCGTGTGCATTTCTCCGGGCAGGCGTTCGCCCTCCTGGTATCCCGTCTGATCGAGTAACCGCTGCAGGTACAAATGCAGTTCATCGCCGCCATGATCAATGAGATACTCGATCATCACGCCACCCCCAATGTTGGAGCCACTCCAACGCAATAAATGCAAGATGCGCTGGGCATAGTACTCCGTCGTATAGGGGATCTTCTGCCCGCGCTCTTTCATCTCTCCAATCAGTACGGTGGTTAACTGCAGGGCTGCCTCTTCCCGGGATAGTTTGTTGGCCTCGGGATTGCGAACCCGCATGTTGATTGCACGCTCGTTTAATTCTTCTGCTACCGTGTCCAAGGTCGCCTGACTGTTTTCATCCTCGTTCATCGCTTCCTCCGTTCTTGGGGTGCGCCTCTGCACCAGAAACCAGCTTGCGCTTCTGTGTACATTCGCTTTTCCCTACAAACAGAGCCTGGTCCATCATGGAGCGTAAAGCCAAATTACTGCAGAATGTTTATTGCAATCCCATTCGTTTTGGACAGCAACTCGTTTTTTCTTAGAGATAACAAATCGGGGTCGAGAATCCACCGGTGGGTGTAGATAGAAACCTTGCAGAAAAGAATACTTAAGGTTGCATGGCTACACGTACAGTTAGCCACCTTAAGAATCGGGGAGATTGAATCCAGTCTAGACCCTGCTTATTCAAACAGCAAGAACAAAAAGTCTAACCACAAAGGACACAAACAGAACACGGTTTTCACATCCCTTGTTCCAAAATTGTTCCTCGCGGAATACGCTTCATTCCTCTCTGCGTTCCTCTGCGTCCTCTGCGGTTAAACACCTTATCCCGACTTGAAAAAACTTGATTAAAATGCAAGTTTTCAAATTTGTGGTTAAATTGGAGCGGATGAACAAAGTAGTCCCCAATCCCGATGAAGCGGTCAAAGACATCCCCGACGGGGCGACGATCATGCTCGGCGGCTTTGGGTTGTGTGGCATCCCCGAAAACCTGATTCGCGCACTGCTGCACAAGAACGTCAAAAACCTTACCACCATCTCCAATAATGTAGGCATTGATGATTTTGGCCTGGGCCTGCTGCTCGCCAACCACCAGATCAAGAAACATATTGGCAGCTACGTCGGAGAGAACAGACTTCTGGAAGAAATGGTACTGAACGGAAAAATTGACCTGGAACTAAATCCGCAGGGCACGTTTGCCGAGCGCATTCGCGCCGGTGGGGCGGGGATTCCGGCATTCTTTACGCCCGCTGGTTACGGCACGGTGATTGGGGAAAAGAAAGAAGTCCGCGAGTTTAACGGACGGCCGCATATCCTCGAAAGCGCTTTGAAGGCCGATTTTGCCCTGATTAAAGCCTGGAAGGGTGACAAGTGGGGGAACCTGATTTACCGCAAGACGGCGCGCAATTTTAATCCTATGATGGCAACGGCGGCGCGCGTGACCATTGCCGAAGTGGAAGAGCTGGTGGAGGTGGGTGAACTCGACGGCGAGCAGATCATTACCCCAAGCATTTATGTCAAGCGCATCCTGCAGGGTGAAAAATATGAGAAGAGAATTGAGCGGCGCACGGTAAGGCAGGCCTAAGCACTGCAGAACAAAGCACCGCAGAAAAAAATGGCGAAATTACCCAAAGCCGACAAACAGAAAGACGCGGACAAGCGCGAGCGCATCGTTAAGCGCATCGCCCGCGAGCTGCGCGATGGATACTACGTCAACCTGGGCATCGGCATGCCGACGCTGGTGGCCAATTATGTTCCGGCGGGCATGCATGTTATCTTGCAGAGTGAGAACGGGATGCTGGGTGTGGGGCCGTATCCGGTTGCCGGGTGTGAAGATCCCGACCTGATTAACGCCGGCAAAGAGACAATCACGGAGGTCCCCGGCACGGTGTATTTTTCCAGCGCCGATTCTTTCGCCATGATCCGCGGCGGACACATTGACCTGAGCGTGCTGGGCGCGATGGAAGTGGATGAGCAGGGCGACCTGGCGAATTGGATGATCCCCGGCAAGATGGTCAAGGGCATGGGCGGGGCCATGGACCTGGTTGCGGGTGCGCGCCGCGTGATCGTGGCCATGGAGCACACCAACCGCGAGGGCGCTCCCAAGATTTTAAAAAAATGTGCGCTGCCGCTGACCGGCGTGAAAGTAGTAGATACTATCGTCACAGAGATGGCCTACATACGCGTGACTGCGCAAGGCCTGGTGCTGGAGGAAGTTGCTCCCGGCCTGAAGGCGGAAGATGTGCAGCGCGCGACGGAAGCGCGGTTGATCGTGAGTCCTAACCTGAGGGGGATGGAACTATGAGAATTTTCCTGCGGGCGCTATTCATTGCTGTTCTTCTACTTGTAGCTTCGGCTTTGGTCCTGGGGCAAAACACCCCGGCTCCCGATACAGCACCGGCCACACCTGCGCAAGGCACGAAGGCACCGAGCATCCAGAAGATTCCACGTCCCAATATGGCGGATGAATCAGCGCTGCAACAGACCACCTTCAGCCCGGCGGTTGCCGATGCCATGCTGCGCCGGTTGATCCAGGGAATGCAAGGGCACAATCTGCCGCAGACGCAATCCATGTTTCTGGAGTCGCGCTTCGATTCTGGCTTTGAAGATCGCATGGTAGCGGCTTTCAATTATTACGACAGTTTTCATCTCTACTATAAAACCATTCAGTTGACCGGCGAGGGCGAGCAAAAGGGAACCATCGTCGCGGATTTCGATCTGGAGTCGCGACCTCAGCAAACCGACCTGGTGCCGCACCGCCAGCACGCCCGGCTACACCTGGAAGTCGAGCGGATTCCTTCCGAGCACGGCAATCTGTGGCGGATTGTTGCCATGGATCCTGAGCGCTTCTTTTTTGAGTACTGATTCTTTCTCCTATGCTCAAGCGAGACTATCCCGACCTGCCTATTGTCGGCGTAGGAGCCGTAATCATTGAAAATGACCAGGTCGTATTGGTCCGCCGCGGCGCTGAGCCGTTCCGCGGCCGGTGGGCCATCCCCGGCGGGGTAGTGGAACTGGGAGAGAGCCTGCGCCAGGCCGCCGCCCGCGAAGCCCGCGAAGAAACCGGGCTCGAGGTCGAAGCCGGCGAGATAGTGGAAGTGGTTGAGAGCATTATTCCCGGAACGGGACCCGATGCGGACCGCGCGCGCTTTCACTTCATCATCATTGATATTCTCTGCCGGCTGAAGTCAGGCGAGCTACGCGCCGGAGGCGATGCGCTGGAAGCCCGTTGGGTGAAGCTCGATCAGTTGGAAGAATTGCAGGTTACTGAGCCCGGGGCCGAGGTGATTGCAAAGGCGTTTGAAAGATTGAGTCATTGAATCATCGGGTCATTGATTCATTGTGGATTCATTGCCGAATTTGCTAATGCAACGTAAGCGACGAGAGCCGAAGCTAAGAGCAAGGCTATCCTAACCTTTCCACCTGTAGGCGTTCGGTTGTTCCAGCCCAATATGGGCCAGGACGCGGTTGGCGAACTGGCGGGCCATGTCGTCCTGGGAGGCTGGCTTGTTATAGAAGGTCGGAATCAAGGGAAAGATCACGGCCCCGGCATCGGCGGCGCGATACATGTTGCGGATATGAATCTTGTTCAAAGGGGTTTCACGCACGCAGAGTATCAACGGACGTTGTTCTTTAAGGCAAACGTCGGCGGCGCGCTCGGTCAGTTTGATGGCCAGTCCGTTGGCGATTCGGGCGAGGGTGCCCATGCTGCAGGGAATCACGATCATGGCATCGGTCGGGTAGGAGCCGCTGGCCACGTTGGCGCCGATATCATCGTTATTTTGTTGCTGGATTTTGCGTGACTTCTTTCCCAGCAATTGCTCAACCAGATTGGCGCGCCCGCCGATGCCGACCTCTTCCGCCAGCACACGCAGAGCATTTTCAGAGGCGATAAAGTTGATGGTCTTCACGCGCGCGTCGGCCTCGGCGGTCTTTAAAAGATGACGAGCGAAGAGCACTCCACTGGCGCCGGTCACGGCAACGGTCAGGTTTTCAGGAGTTGTTTTCATCGCGCCAATTTCACAACATCGCGGTTGTCAGTTTTGAATTGGCACCTTACTTTGTGCCGGTTCTTTCTTCTTGTGGTGCTTAGGGCTGAAGACCCGATCAAAAATTTTATCTACATTGCGCAACTGCCGGTTGAGATCGAAGGCGTGATCAAGCTGTTTGCGCGTCAGGCGCGAGGTGATCTGCTTATCTTTTCGCACCAGGGCACGAAAGTTCAGCCCATGCTGCCAGGCGCGCATGGCATTTTTTTGCACCACGCGGTAGGCATCCTCGCGCAACATGCCGCTCTCGGCGAGGTCGAGCAGAAGCTGCCCGCTGAAGACCAGACCGCCGGTGCTTTCCAGGTTCTCTTTCATGCGCCCGGGGTAGACGAACATCTTTTCAATCAGGTTGGTGGTCTTGTTAAGCAGATAATCCACCAGGATGGTGGAATCGGGCAGGATGACCCGCTCCACCGAGGAATGCGAGATATCGCGCTCATGCCAGAGCGCCACATTCTCGAGCGCGGCTTGCGCGTTGCCACGCACCACGCGGGCAAGTCCGCTGATCTGTTCGCTGGTAATCGGGTTGCGCTTGTGGGGCATGGCCGAGGACCCTTTTTGCTTCTCGCTGAAAAATTCTTCAGCCTCGCGCACTTCGGTGCGCTGCAAATGGCGGATCTCGGTGGCAATCTTATCCAAAGTCGAAGCAATCACGGCCAGCGTAGTCACGTAATAGGCGTGACGGTCGCGCTGGATGACCTGCGAAGAGATGGTGGCAGGCTCCAGCCCAAGCTGGTGGCAAATTTTTTCTTCCAGCTCCGGCTCGAGATGGGCGAACGTCCCCACCGCACCGGAGAGCTTGCCTACGCGCATCTGCTCGGCGGCAGACTTCATGCGCGCAATGTTGCGCTGCGTTTCCGAATACCAGTTGGCGAGTTTGAGACCGAAGGTGATGGGCTCGGCGTGGATGCCATGGGTGCGTCCGATCATGGGAGTGTGCTTGAACTCGTGCGCACGCTTCTTCAGAACTTCGGCGAACAGCTCCAGGTCGGCGAGGATGAGGGTGGAAGCATCACGGACCTGCAGTGCCTGGGCGGTATCCACGACATCATTGGAGGTCAGCCCGTAATGCAGCCAGCGCGAGTGCGGCCCGATTTTTTCAGCGACGGCGGTGGTAAAGGCAATGACATCGTGCCGGATTTCGGCTTCGATGGCTTGAATGCGCTCCACATGAAAATCGCCTTTGTCGCGAATTGCGGCGGCCGCCTCGGGCGGTACAATGCCGGCTTCCGCCAATACCAGGCTGGCGGCGATTTCCACCTTCAGCCACATGCGGAACTTATTTTCGTCGCTCCAGATGCGCCCCATCTCGGGACGCGTATAACGTGAGATCACTTTTCTGCCCTCCACTACTGGCACGTCCGGCTGGCGTATGTGCAAACCTTGAATTGTAAATGGCAGGCTTGGGTATGAGCCAGCGAGAAGTGTATTTTGACTCGGGTAAGTCTTTCGACTAAAATTATATCGTGTCACGATATAAAATAAAATCTTTAACCGCGCTTGATAGAACGTTTATCGCCCAGGCGGAATTTCGCTATCAGATACGCCGCTTCCTGCGCTTCAGCGAGGAAGCAGCACGACGGGCGGGACTGCATCCCCAGCAATACCAGCTTTTGCTGGCGATTCGCGGCTTGCCCCCGGGGCAGGAGGCCAGGGTGGGCAACCTGGCAGAGCGGCTTCAGCTTGAGCAGCACAGCGCGGTCGAACTGATTGACCGCGCTGTGCAAAGCGGGCTGGTGATGCGAACGGGTGACCACCACGACCGGCGGCAGGTCATCGTGCACCTCACTTCCAAAGGGGAGAGCCTGCTGAAAAAACTTGCACGCGAGCACCGCGCAGAAATAGCGGCGGCTGCGCCACATCTGCTGAAGGCATTGCAGGCACTGACCAGACACCATTGAGTGATTGAGTCATTTTGTCATTGAGTCATCGATCTTTGAAAAACATTCAAATGCGCAATTTTTTAGACAGAGTTTTTACAGAGAAGGAAACCTCGGGCCGGCTGGGTGATTTCACCACTACACCTCGAGTAATTCCTATTGCACTGCTGGCCGTGGGGATCGGCGTTGTGTGTGCCTATGTTGCCGTGGGTTTGCTCAAGCTGATCGGCCTGTTCACCAATCTTTTTTTCTACCAGCGATTGGACACGAGCATGACCTCTCCCGCCGGCAATCACTTAGGGGCCTGGGTGCTCGTCGTGCCGATTATCGGCGCGGTGATCGTAGGCTTGATGGGGCGCTATGGGTCAGAGCGTATCCGCGGGCACGGCATTCCGGAGGCCATTGAGGCCATCCTGCTGAAGGGAGCGCGCGTAGAGCCGAAGGTGGCGCTCTACAAGCCGGTTTCTGCTGCCATTGCCATTGGATCGGGAGGTCCTTTTGGCGCTGAGGGCCCGATCATTATGACCGGCGGCGCGGTGGGATCGCTGATCGCACAATTCTTCCACCTCACCGACACAGAACGTAAGACTCTCATGGTCGCCGGCGCCGCAGCCGGCATGTCAGCGATATTTGCTTCCCCGGTGGCAGCGGTGCTGCTGGCGGTGGAGCTTTTACTTTTCGAGTGGAAGCCGCGCAGCTTGATTCCAGTCGCCCTGGCGAGCGCGACTGCCGCAGCCGCCCGCAGGGGATTGCTGGGCACCGGCCCCATCTTTCCTATGGATGGGCCTTTGGCGGCACACAATACTTTTGTAGGAGCCAAGGCGCTTGCCGGTTGCGCGCTTGTGGGACTGCTGGGGGCGGCGCTGGTGGCGTTGCTGAGCAAGTGTCTTTATAGCGTCGAAGATATGTTTCCCCGCCTGCGCGTGCACTCGATGTGGTGGCCGGCCATCGGCGCGGTGGCTATCGGTGTTGGCGGCTACATATTTCCTCCGGCGTTGGGCGTGGGCTATGACGTGATCGGGAGCCTGTTGCATGGAGACGCGACTCGCTACGTGATCATTGGCATTCTGCTGGTGAAATCCACGATGTGGGTAATCTCGCTCGGTTCGGGTAACTCAGGAGGCATTCTGGCTCCCTTGCTGATGATGGGAGGAGGGCTGGGAGCGGCGCTGGGATACTTTCTGCCCTACCAGGGCGCGGGATTCTGGCCGCTGTTGGGCATGGCCGCGGTGCTTACCGGGGCTATAGGCTCTCCGTTGACGGCACTGGTCTTCGCTGTGGAACTGACCCATGACGTCGACATGCTTTTGCCGCTGCTGGTGGCTGTGACCCTTTCGCATGCTTTTATTGCGCTTACTCTGCCGCGTTCCATCGTGACCGAAAAGCTCAGCCGGCGTGGTTACCACCTGAGCCGGGAATACTCCACCGATCCACTGGAAAACGTGCTCGTTCGGGAGGTGATGCGCAGCAATATCATTGCGCTGCCGGGAACCGTTTCTATTCAGGAGCTGACACAATCACTGCGCGTTGAGCACGGACGTAGCGGGCAATGGCTCTACCCGGTAGTCGAGGGCGACCAATCGCTGGTAGGAGTGATTACGCGCAAGGAGCTGCAAAACCTGATCGGTCAGAGCCCGCCAGATAAAACTCTGCGTGATGTTGAACTCGCCGACATTGTCACGAAAAAATCTCAGCCGGTAGTGACTTATCCCGATGAGCCCCTGCGTGCGGTGGTGTATCGCATGGCCGAGACCGGGTTGACGCGTCTCCCGGTGGTAGAGCGCCGTGTGAACCGTGCGCATGGAAGCAAACAGCAGCGCGGTACCCAAACCGGTGTGCCTAAATTGGTGGGGGTGGTTACCTTGAATGACTTGCTCAAAGCCCGGGTCCTGAATTTACAGGCCGAGCGTAAGAGGGAACGCGTGTTGCCGATACGGATCTTTAAGAATCGGGTCATTGAGTGATTGGGTCATTGAATCATTGTGTAATCGGTAATTGTAGAATTGCGTAATTTTGTCGTGGAAATCAATCGATACTCAATCGGCAGTTACGCCCAACAGTTTGCTCATTTCTTCGTAGTGGAAGCCTTTTCCTGGTGTGTAGGGCTGCACCCATTTGCCATCAATTACGAATTGGGGGATGGCGCGCTTGCCGGTCCGGGCAATCACTTCCTGGGCGGCGTCGGGGACCTCTTCGATATTAATCTCTTTGTAAGAAATGTTATGTTTGGCCAAAAATCTCTTGGCTTCGCGGCAATCACCGCACCACGGGGACGAATAAACAATAAGTTCCATAGTTATGTCTCAAATATATCAATCTAGCTGCGAACATAAAGAACCGCCAGTTTAGCTGGCGGTCCTTTGTAATACATCTCTAGCAATCTAATTGCTGTAGAGCAGAACACCGTCTTGCGCTTTGGAGTCCACCGGGCGGTAGAAGAGCTTATCGCCTTCGAGGAAGACTTCAATGAACGCAGGCCGTGTCTGGATGGTGCCCTGGATGAGCGCCTCCGACAGCGGATCTTCGATGTAGCGCTGCAAAGCACGGCGCAAGGGACGCGCGCCGTAGTTGCGGTCGGTGAGCGTCTTTTCAAGGATCCACTTCTTGGCCTCTTCGGTCACGGTGATGGTGATGTGCCGTTGCGCCAGGTTCTGGTTCAACTGCTGCACCATCAACTCCACGATCTGGATGAGGTCGGCTTCGCTCAACGCGTTGAAGATGATGATTTCGTCCAGACGGTTGAGGAACTCAGGGTTGAAGGTGCGCTTCACCTCGTTCTTCACCATGTCCTCGACCTTGGTGGAGATGGACTCTTCCTCACCGGACTGGAAGCCCATGCCGGAGCGCTTCTGCAGGTGACGGGCGCCGATGTTCGAGGTCATGATCAGAATCGCGTTCTTGAAATCAACGGTGTTGCCCAGGCCATCGGTAAGCTGGCCGTCTTCAAAGACCTGCAACAGGATATTGAAGACATCAGGATGGGCTTTCTCGATTTCATCGAGCAAAACCACGGAGTAAGGCGCACGCTTCACGCGCTCGGTAAGCTGACCGCCCTCTTCATAGCCCACGTATCCCGGAGGCGAGCCGATGAGCTTGGAGACCGAGTGCTTTTCCATGAACTCGGACATATCGAAGCGAATCAGCGACTTCTCGCTTCCGAACAGGAAATGCGCCAAGGTACGCGCGACTTCAGTTTTGCCGACACCGGTTGGTCCCAGGAACAGGAACGAGCCGATGGGCCGCTGAGGAGACTTTAATCCGGCACGTGAGCGGCGAATGGCCCGGGCCAGCGCGATAATAGCGCGATCCTGCGAGATCACGCGCTTATGCAGCTCTTCCTCGATGCGCAGGAGCTTCTGCGATTCTTCTTCCTTGATGGAAGTGATGGGAACGCCAGTCCACCGCGAAACCACGTCTTCAATGTCCTCGCGGCCTACGACGCCGGTGGAGGAATCATCCAGATGATATTTTTCGCGCAGGGCGCGCAGGTTCTCGCGCTCTTTGCGTTCCTCATCCGAATAGAAACGGGCCTTTTCAAATTCATGGTTGGCAATGGCATTTTCCATGCGATGCACGATGAATTTGATCCGCTTCTGTACTTCAGTGATCTCCTCGGGAAGAGTGGTCTGACGCAGCTTCACACGCGCGCCGGCTTCATCAATGAGGTCAATGGCCTTATCGGGCAGGAAACGGTCGGGAATATAGCGATGAGAGTGCGCAACGGCAAACTCTACCGCTTCGGGGGTATAAGTGACAGCATGGAATTTTTCATAGCGGTCCTTAATGCCCTGGATTACCTTGACCGCCTCTATTTCATTGGGCGGCGGTACTTTCACGGATTGGAAGCGGCGCTCGAGAGAGCGGTCTTTCTCGATGGATTTACGGTATTCGCCGGGTGTGGTTGCGCCGATGCACTGAATCTCTCCGCGTGACAGCGCCGGCTTGAGAATGTTGGCAGCATCAAGCGAACCTTCAGCGGAGCCAGCCCCGACCAAGGTATGCAACTCATCAATGAAGATGATGGCGTTCTGATTATCCATCAATTCTTTCATGATGGTTTTCAGCCGCTCCTCAAATTGTCCGCGGTACTTAGTGCCGGCGACGATCAAAGAGAGGTCGAGCGCCAGGATGCGTTTTTCCGAGAGAAACGACGGCACTTCACCATCGGCAATGCGCTGCGCCAGGCCTTCGACGATGGCGGTCTTACCTACACCGGGTTCGCCAATCAGTACGGGATTGTTCTTGGTGCGGCGGCACAGAATCTGCACCACGCGCTCCAGTTCGGATTCGCGCCCGACTAGCGGATCGAGTTGGCTATCCATGGCCGCCTGGGTAAGATCGCGGGAAAACTCTGAGAGCAGGGAAGACTCACGCTGCCGCTGGGGTTGCGCCTTTTCCTGCGTGGTACGTGCCAGTTCCTCACGGATGCTGGAGAGCCGCAAGCCACGCTCGTGCAGGATCTCGGCGGCAAAGCATTTTTCTTCGCGCAGCAGGCCGAGCAGCAGGTGTTCGGTGCCAATGTGCTTGTGAGAAAGCCGTTCGGCCTCTTCCGCGGCGTAAGCCAGCACGCGCTTACACTCGTTGCTCAAAGGCAGATCCACGGAGGTGGAGACCTTCTCGCGGATGGTAGTGTGGCCCTCGATCTGCTTGCGGATCGATTCCACGGAGGCGTGCGAACGCAGGAAACGGTTGGTCAATGCCTTGTCTTCGCGCAGAAGACCCAGCAACAGGTGTTCCGTTTCAATATATGGCGAGCCAAACTGGCTGGCTTCATAGCGCGCAAAGAAAATTACGCGTCTCGCTTTTTCCGTGTACCGTTCGAACATGTTCCCTCAATTTGGGAATCTCAGTGCAGACTTTATTGTCCATCACCGGACCTCCCACCCTTTACCTGAATCCTCGCAGCTTTTGAGTGCCGCTGTCATTCAGGTAAAACCCTCAAGCGGAGCCAACTGCCCCGCAAACTCTGCCCTATGCCGGCAATGCCGCCGGCTGAATTTCTTCCGCCCTCCCGCGCTGGAGCCGCAACACGCGTCCACAGCGGCGCGCAAACTCCAGGTTGTGGGTGACGATGAGGGAGGTAAGCTGATATTCCCGATGCAAACGGTCAATCAGCTCAAAAACCGAGTCGGCGGTGCGTGCGTCTAAATCTCCCGTCGGCTCATCGGCCATTAAAATCTTCGGCCGCGTGATCAAGGCCCGTGCCAGGGCCACGCGTTGTTGCTCCCCACCGGAGAGCTCACCGGAGCGATGCTCGGCACGATCGGACAGGCCCACTTCTTTCAACCACTGCAACGCTTCGGTTCGCGCCTGCTGGGCCGGCATGCCACGCAACAAAAGCGGCATGGCGACGTTCTCGACCGCGGTAAACTCCGGCAGCAGGTAGTGAAACTGCCAGACAAACCCGATCTCGCGGTTACGGAATTCCGCAGCAGCATCATCGGAAAGCGCTTGGAGACGCATCTGCGCGCAGTATACGTCACCTTCGGAAGCGCTATCAAGAGCACAGAGGATGTGTAGTAAGGTGCTCTTGCCCGCCCCCGATTCGCCCACAATGGCCAGCATTTCCCCCTTCTTCACCTGGAAGGACAAGTTTTCAAAGACCACAAGCTCGGAGCTTCCGGAGCGAAAAGACTTCTTGAGACCTTCTACCCGCAAAATCTCCATGCTGTATCATTTTAGATGCAATTAGCATCTCCAAAGTCTCTGTTTTTCGACCCGTCAACCTGACAACCTGGCACACAACAGCTTGAAAAGGGCCTAAAAAGCTCATTTCAGGACTGTTGCCAGTGTCTTACATATTAGAACACGATGCTGCTTCCAGGGTTCCCAAACTCTCAGGTTACTAAAGTTTTAAACATCTGTGATTTTAGGCATTGCTTTTTGGAAATAAAAAAGGGCCAAAAAATCTGGCCCTTAAAGCACAGTGCTTAGCTAGGAGAGTAGAAAGAAATCTACGGTTGAGGTGCAGAAGGCTTTCCCGGTGGCGGCGGGGCGGGAAGCTCAGGCTGCATCTCAGGGGAATGCATCCTCGGGAATGGCCCAAAAGGCGGCTGGTAAGACTGCAGCTTCTTCCACTGGTCGGTGGTCAGTATCTTGCGGATATTGAGCAGCATGCGAGTATGGGCTTTTTCCAGTTCAGCACGCGCAGAGGCCACTTTATCAATTTGGGCGTAAACCTGAGATTCATCAGGATTGTCAGCTTCGGTTAGAGGTTCGAGCAATGCCTCTTGTTTTTCCAGAGTAGCATGCAGGTCAATCAGATGGAGACGGCTCTCCTGGAAGACCTGCTCAAGCTGCTGCAATTGGGTGTCGCTGATCTGCAATTTCTGCACGAGCTCGGCGTTCTTCCACCATTTACCCATCGGTATTCCGTCCATAGGCGCTCCAAAGGGCATTGGGTGCATTTCCATACGATGAACACGGTGTGCTCTTACGTGATCGCTTGGATCCTCTCCTTGCCCTGGTGGCGGCGGCGGTGGTTGGTCGGATGGCGGTTGCGGAGATTGTCCATAGGCTATTGCTGAAAGCAACAAGGCCATGACAGACAAGATAAAAATTCTATATTTCATTCCTGTACTCCTCCCGAAGTATGTCGTTTATTGGATTGAGCAATATTGTTGCGGGCCTGAACCAGCAAAGTGGCAGGCTCCAGCGCACGGGGCACCGGCCGCTGCAAGTCATTTTGGATCTCTACGAGGAGGAGGTCGTCAGCATCCTGCTGCAGTTGCTGAGGTTGGGTTTTTACAATATCACCCGGCTCTGGACGAGGATGCAGAATTGGCAGCAGATGCAGCAGGAAAACCAACACAAGCATTCCGAGGACAACACCAGGCACCCATAGCCAGCGGCGAAAAGGTGTGCGCTGCACAGGCGTCACGCGCTCCATGATGGCGCGCCGCTGCCGGTCCCAAAACTGCTCAGGACGCGAGGCCAGATTCTGTGTGGCGGCGCGCAGCTGCTCCATCTCAATGCGTGCTCGCTCCACCCGCGCATAGCAATCGAGGCAGGCATCCACATGATTTGCGTCTTCTCTGTCGGCCATGCCCAGAAGATAGGCGGTAATTGCGTCTTCGTTACAATGCTGCTTGGTCTGCATACTGCTCCTTCACTCTCCGGCGAACCGTGCTCATAGCACGAAACAAGTGGGCTTTGACCGTGCCCGGCTTTAATCTTGTGGTTCCGGCAATTTCTTCGATGCTCATCTCTTCTATAAATCGCAGAAGAAAAACTTCGCGCTGGCGGACAGAAAGCTCTTCCAGGGCCTGCCAAACCCGGCGCAACTGCTCCTGGACAAGAAGATGGCGCTCGGGTGTAGCGCGCTCATCGGCTACGGTTTCGGCCAAGTCCAGGTCATATTCCTCGCTGCTGGAAAACTTCTTCCAGAAGGCCAGCCGCCGGTTGCGCAAATGATCGCGCGCCAGGTTGATCGCGATGCGGAAGAGCCAGGTGCCAACCTTGGCCTCACCGCGAAAGCGGCTGCGGTTCCTGTAAGCCCGCAGAAAACACTCTTGCGTGAGAGTATCTGCCAGATCGCTGTCCCGCACAATGCCTAGCAGGACACGGTAAATGCGCCGCTGATTCAGCCGCACAATCTCATCGAACTCTTCATGGCTGATACCCTCGGAGCTGTGCTCCTGGGCGGCAGCAGCGAAGGCTGCGGGCTTATCTAATGTCTCTTCCATAGGCCGGCATTGATATGGACGGGGGAAAGCTATCCTGAGTTTACGTCCTTAATAAAGATTTTTTGAGGAAATTGATCCGTTGAGGTGATTAGGTGGCAACTGTTATTCGTAGCGCAACGCCTCCGCTGGGGCAATGTGCGAGGCTGACCATGATGGATAAAGGGTGGCAATCAGGGACACCACCAGGGCCATGGCCGCCACCAGAATGCCATCAGATACGCGGGGTGCGAAGGGAACGTAGTCAATCGAATAAACTTCGGCGGAGAGCGAGATGAAATGGTAATGACCGCCGGCCCAGGCAACGCCGTAGCCTATCACCAGACCAAGCACAGTGCCGATGACGCCAATCAACAATCCCTGCGTGATAAAAATTCCACGAACTTGCGCCTTACGTACGCCCATGGAACGCAGCACGGCAATATCGCGCGTCTTTTCCATCACCATCATGATGAGCGAGATCAGGATGTTCAGGGCCGCAACCAGCACAATCAACCCAATCGTAATAAACGTGACCACGCGTTCGAGGCGCAGCGCGCGGAACAGCTCTTTGTTGAGTTCCATCCAGTTGGTGGACATGAAGCCCGTGCCGGCGGCGCGCTCCAACTGCTGGCCGACTTCGGCAGCACGGTAAAGATCGTCAAGCTTGAATTCGATCACTGAGATCATGTCACCCAGCCCGAACAACTGTTGCGCATCATCGAGACGGATGAAGCCCCAAGTCTTGTCGTATTCATAAAATCCAGAGTGGAAAATCCCAACTACCTTGAAGCGAACGTACTTGGGCACCAGGCCAAAGGGGGTCAGTTCACCTTGGGGGCTGACCACCAGCACGGTTGAGCCGAGGGATGCGCCGACATCATCGGCCATCTCTTTGCCGAGGACAATCGGCGGAAGTTCGCCTTCAGCACGGCGAACGTCGGCATTGAGCGAGTCGGCCGTTCCCAGTTCGACCGACTTAAGCAGCTTGCTGACTTTGTTTTCATATTCCGGCTGCACACCTTTGACAACAGCACCGGTGGAGCGCGCGCCGCGCGAGACCAACACCTCCTCGTAAAGCACAGGAGAGGCGGCAACCACGTGGGGCTGCTTTTCCATACGCGCCAGCAAATCGCGCCAATCGCGGATGCCGTCGTTGGCGACGCGCATCAGGTTGACGTCTGCGGTGGATGAAGTCAGACGTTCCTGCAAATCCTGGCTGAATCCATTGGTGATGGCCAACGCAATAATGAGAGAAGCCACTCCCGCCGTCACCCCGATAATCGAGATGACAGTAATCACGCCAATGACGGCCTGACGGCGCTTGGCGCGGAGATAACGGGCGGCAATGAAAAATTCAAAGCGCATGTTGAAATTTACGATTTACGAATTTCGATTTACGATTTGCAGCCAATATGACAGTTTATATGATTTATGATTTTCGATTTGGGAAGTACTTCTAGCAATTTGAGCTTTAGCGGCTGCGCGATGTTTTTCTTGCTGCAACGAAAATAGAGGTCAGTTGATTGGCTTCATCGATTATGGCTTTCATTCGGCTCGATGGTAGAAGGTGGGCATCAACAATCAGTTCAAGCCAGAATAACGTTTCGTCAATCTCTTCAACCACAACCCCAAGTTTCACAACCCCAAGTTTGGAGATGAACTCTGCCCGTGAACGTGCGCGACACGCAGCACGATAATTGGCTGCTACCGAAGTTCCTGCTCGGAGCACTTGTTTGGCAATGACATAGCTTGCCTGCGATTTGGGCATTGATTCGGATAGCTTGATGATTCGAAGGGCAAAAGCTTTTGTTCTTTGGCGTAGCTCCTCCGACGTAATCATTATGAGAAGGATTTAATCACAAAGAGAAGATTTTAATCATGCCGCTCAATTCCTAAAAACCACTTCCTAAATCTCAAATTCTTAAATCGTAAATCGAAAATCGTAAATCACAAATTACAAATCCCTTCTTATTTCCTGATGACCGTTTTCGCGCTGCCCACGTTGTCATACTGGTCGTAGGCGCGGACCACGACTACATGCTCCCCTGCCGCAGAACTGGCGGGCAGAGGAATGTTGAAGTCGTAGTTTTCGGTTTTAGAATCGGAAATTTTCCCCACAGGCTCGAGAAACTGCCAGTCACTAGCGTCCAAGGAATACTCCGCCCGCCGGATAGGAGAGAAGCCGTCGCGGGCGCGGAAGGTCACATGGATTTCTCCGCCGTTATCGGCCAGGAAGGCAGCATTCAAGTCTTCGACCTGAGGAGGAGTGTTATCCACCTCAAAGCGCGTGCTTTCTTTTTCCGCGGTCAGGGCGTCTTCAGGGGAATGTGAGGGCGCGTCGGAGACAATCACTTTGATGGTGTAACCTCCGTCAGGCAACAAGTCGCTATCGAATGAATAGAACTTATCGGTTAGCTTCTCTTTGGTCAGCGGTTTCCATTGGGTCTCGCCATCGCCGCGATAGTAGAGGGAATAGACCAAGTCGTCGTTGTTATCATCATGCGCCGTCCAGCGTACAGCGATGGAATCCTTGTCGCGCATGGCTGTAGCAAAGCTTTCCATGCGTTGTTTAGGTTGCTGCGAATTGCTCTCGCCGCCTACAATGATGGGCGTGTTTTCCGAAGAAGACTTGATGCTGGGAGGAAAGCGCGCACCCACCTGCACCGCAACTTCGTCAATCACAGGAGCGGCATTCTTGGAGCGGTAATTCAAAATCACGCTCTCAATTTGTGGAGTCTTCTGCCCGCTATGCAGAACCGCTTTCCACTGGATAAAGCGTGCCGGTGGAGCCTGCACCAGAGGACCTTCGGGAGAGCTGAAGTTTATTTTTTCCCATGGGCTCCAATTGCGGTCGGGGTTATCAACGTTTCCGCTGCGCGCCAGAAGATCAAAGTTGCCCTGGCCGCGTACTTCGAGCCGTCCCCATTGCGAGAACAGATGAGCATCGAAGACGTCGCTCTCGTAATTTCCTTCCGCGTCGAGCGATGGGCCCAGCGTAAAAATTTTGCCCAGGTTGCTGGTGGCCGCAAAGAGCGCGCCGTCGGTCCCATTCGCCATTGCGGTCACCTGGTTGGCGCTGGCTTTCACCAAATCGGTATATTCGCCGCTGCCACGAATGGCAAAGATGCGCCCTTTATTGCCGGTGCCGGCCACCAGGTTCTGTTTTCCGGCAATACGTTCGAATGCCAGGGCATACACCAACTCGTCGCGCGAATTCCATAGCTCGGTGGGCGAGCCATCCGCGGCAATTTTATAAACCCCCGAGCCGCCGCTCGATGCTGCACCCAAAATCGAAGACGCGGAGCCTGTCGGCTGCGGATTAGGCACAATCGTGATCGTGGCAGTTCCGGCTGTCAAAGCAGACGGATTGGCGGCAGGCGCAGCCCCAGGGAGGGGAGTTGGCGCAGGAGGGCGCTTTTCTCCGATTCCAGCGGCGTAGATGTTGTTGTCTTCATCCACTGCCAGAGCGGTGATTTCTTTTTTGGAGGCGCTGTACAGAACAAACGCTTCTCCTGAGGGCGAGATGCGATAGATGAGTCCGCTGCCGTCGGAGCCGGCCAGCAGATTGCCTTGATGGTCAAATGCGAGCACACGGATATGGGCCTCGTCGCTTTTGAAAAAGACTGAGCCTTCACCATTCTGGCTTACGCGGAAAATCTGGCCGTTATCGCCGGTGGCCACGTAGAGTTGGCCGCTTTTATCAATAGCGAGGTCCCAGATATATTTGGTTTGTGGATCAAAGAATACCTTTGCAGCCGTATTGTCAGAAGAACTTTTATCGCCGGAGGATTCCTTGGCTCCAGCTTCTGCGGATTTCGAAGCAGAGGTACTCTTCTTCTTTTTTTCTTCTTTCTGGTCGGGCGGTGCCGGCGTGAGCTGAATTTTATACACCTTGCCATCGGGAGAAGTAGCGGCATAGAGCACGCCGTCGCGCTCGGCCAGCGCCTGTACCTGCAACTCCTTGGGTTCAAAGATCACCTGCGATTTGCCGTCTGGGGTGATGCGATAGACCCGGGCAGGCGAGCCGGCGGCAGCATATACATTGCCAGCGCCATCGGTTGTGATGGCCCACAGATACGTGGAAGGAGAGGTGTAAAGAGGCTTGAATTGGGGCGCAAGCTCCAGTGTGCCTACGCTGCGTATGGCCACGCCTCGGGCCGTACCCTTTTCAAATTCGTCAAATTTGGTTTGCTCCCAGGTTTGTGTGCCTTCAGCAAAGGCACACAGAGTTGAGAGAAGAAGAAAGCACGAGATGTAAAGTTTCATGGGTATAAGAGGACTGGAACAATAATCAATTAGTGTACGCCAATTAACGAATTGATTCCCGCCAGCGGAAAACTATTCGTGCGGAAGGTAATCTTACTTAATCGTCACGCTGATAACCTGCGAGCCTGAAACCACGTAATCGAGTGGCGTGGAGGCTTCGCTGACCGCCGATTCTCCCACCACCAACATGTCCTGCGTACCGCGCAGGCCTTCCATGACGTTCATCACCGAGAGCGGCAGGCTGGGCATGACTTTATCGTCAATCATGGCCTGCGGATTGGGTTCCAAAATGGAAACGTACAGATGGTTATTGGCGTGTTCTTTGTTCAACAACGCAATGGTCGAGCCCAGATCGAGTCGCTGCGAAAAACTGGAATAGATGCGACGCATGCGGTCCAGCGCTTCGCTGTCGCTGACCAGAATCCGCAACGTGCCCTGCGGGGCCGAGGTCGGGACTTTAATCGGGATACGCCGTACGATGCGCTCGCCACGATAAGGACGCAACACGGCTTCTACGACAATCTCATCGCCCGGCCGCGCCTCGGTCACATCTGTGCGGGCGGTCTCCAGGTGTGCGGTACGACGGTCGGGAACGACGTCAAATTCCAGATTCACGCCCTCGACCTTGGGGCGCGAGAAAGGATTATCGAAAATGCGGTTAAAGCGATCACCCAGCAGCAGCGCCGCGCCCAAAGCAGCCGGCGAACCACCGTCGGCGGGAGCAAACATGTTTTGCAGGGAAATGTCGGGGTACCCATCCACATGGATTTTGCCGTTGATGTGGTAGGTCACCTCTGAGCCGTAGTCATTAGCGTTCTGCAGCGCGCTGAAGAGCGTAGCCATCATGGCCAGCGGCGTGAGCTGGGGATTATTCAGGACTTCATAGTGATACTCGCGAGGTTGTGGAGTGCCGTGAACGGAAAGCGTGACCGGAATCATCTCCGGGTTCTGGCCGAAGCGTCCCAGGATTCCAGTATGGCGGTCCTGCACGAATGATCCCACCGGCTCGGTGGTATTAATGATTTTGAAAGAGTTCAGAGGCGAGGCCAGGGTTGCAATCACCCGCGCCTTGTTCATGGGGATATCCACTGCGCCGAATTGCAGCACCGGATGTCCACAGGCCAGGAGGCGATCGTCATCTGTGTAGGTCACCGTGCAGGTGGCGGCGATATCCAAATCTCCGCGGACAAGCACCATGCTCACGGCTGATCCGGGTTCGATGGGCTCAGGCTGTTTTTCATCGGTTACAGAACCGGCGCCCATAACGGGAGTCAACCCCAAAGCTGCGAACTGCGGGCTAAACTGGCGGACCGCTTCTTCTGAGAATCCGCTGAAAACCAGGGGCGCCTCAATGGGCTTGAGGATTCTGGTAATGTCGTTGCTGCCCAGACTGGAATCTGCTTGGCCGGGAGCTGACGTGGTGCTGGCTGCAGGTTGCGCAGAAGTTGCTGGCGCCACACCTCTTGCCGGCTGGCTGCGATCAAACTCGTTAATTTCAAGCATCTGCTCGATGGGAGTGACTCCGCCGATAGGTTCCTTGGAAAAAGCTCCGATGCGGTAAGAGAGCGCGCCTACGAGTTTGCCATCCACATAGACCGGGCTGCCGCTCATGCCTGCCACCACACCGGTGTACTCGGGCTTTGAACCCAGCAAGCGCACCAGAATGAGATCAGTCCTGGGGCCGTTGACATTTTTCAGGACCCCGAGAATCTCTAAATCCATAGGCTCCGGCTTGACCCCTTCGAAAACCGTGTAGGCAGTGCCATGCATGCCCGCACGGACCTCGGAGAGAGGCATAATAGGTGTATGCTGTCCGGACTTTGGTCCGGGCTGAGAAACCGGTGTTTGGGCGAAACAACAGACTGAGAGCAGGAAGAGTAAAATAAAACGAAGCGCAACGACGGAATATTTCATGCAAACCACACTTTTTCCTTGCGCAGGTGCAAACCGACCTCGCAAAGAACTATCCAAAGAAGGGCTTTGGTGCATCTATATTAGCATCAAGCCACTCGATTTTGGGCCCAATAGGCGGAGGAGTAAGCATGTCTGTGTATAGAATTTCGGCATATTCAGAAAGTTTTTCCAGGTTTGTAAGGTGTTTTTCGGTGAAGGAGCTGGCGGCCAGGAGCGTCCTTTTTCTGCTGATGGCAGTTTTATTCCTGCCGGTTAATTCTCTGCTTCTCGGACAGACGAGCTCTTCTTCCTCCAATAACACACAGACCGGTTCTCAACAAAAGCCGCCCTCACAAGAGGCCCCGCCGGAAGCCGGCGGTCCACAAGGCGAAGTGAGCCCGGTGGCGGTGCCCAAGAAAACAGAAGCCCCTCCTGAACCACCCAAGCGCACGGTCAAGAACCCCGAAGGAATGCCGGACTACACCCTGCATGTGAACGTTCCAGAGGTGGACGTTGATGTGATTGTTACCACCAAAAATGGAGAGTTTATTCCTGGGCTCAAGAAAGAGAACTTCAAGGTTCTGGAAGATGGCGTTCCTCAGCAGGTCGTCAAGTTCTCGCAGGCGGAGAAGCCGGTCACGGTCGTGATGTTGCTGGAGTTTGCCGCCAATCACTACGCCTTCATCAATGACATGCTGACCAATGCCTACACCTTTGCCAGCACTCTAAAGCGTGACGATTGGGTGGCGGTGATTTCCTACGACATGCGGCCCGAAATCCAGCAGGACTTCACACAAGACAAGATGAAGGTCATGGGGGCACTCAACCACATGCGTATCCCCGGTTTCCGTGAGACCAACTTGTTTGACGCGCTCTACGACACGCTCGACCGGCTGGAGCGTATTGAGGGCCACAAGTATGTCATCCTGATCTCCAGCGGCGTGGATACTTTCAGCAAGCTGAACTATGACAAGATCCTGAAGAAGGTCAAAGCCACGCGTAACACCACCATCTACACGGTCAGCACCGGATGGCTGCTGCGCGAATACCTTGAAAGCCATGGAGCAATCACCCCCGGCAACACCATGCCGGGAACCCAGGACCTGATGGACTACCTGCAGGCCGATAATGAAATGAAGACCTACGCTCAGATCACAGGCGGCAAAGCTTATTTTCCACGTTTTGAAGGGCAGTTCCCCGAGGTGATGAGCGATATCAGCTACTCCATTCGCAATGAGTATCTGCTCTCGTATCACTCCACCAATCCCAGAGAAGATGGAAGCTACCGCAAGATCAAAGTTGAACTGATAGACCCTGCGGGCGGACCGATTGACCTGCACGTGAACGGCAAACCAGCTAAATACAACATCATTGCGCGCGAGGGTTACGTCGCGAAGCATGAAGTGGAATAAAACAAGTACTCGGTACTCAGTACTCAGAGCATCTGTACACCGAGGAACATTTCTCACTGTGCTGAAATCTTATTTTGACTGTAGCGGTAAAGATGATGCGCCGTTCATAACTCTTTCTGGGATTGCGACGAACGATGTCATCTGGGGAGAGATAGAGGCAAATTGGAACTGTCGCCTTCAAACTGGAACCCCCAAAGCTTCATATATGCACATGGTTGAAGCTGTCCACCTGAATCGTGAATTCAGCCCAGACAAGGGCTGGACTGACGATAAGGTTTACGGCCTAATTAATGCTTTGTTGAGCGATATAACCCAGACCCCAAAAGATAAATACTGTCAGTTTGTCTGCATGATTGACATGAATGCCTATAGGAAATTGCAAGCAGAAAGTTATCAGATGGATTCCCCCGCTGACATTTTGGTCACAAGCTGTACTGACCGCATCATGTCTTGGTACTTTCTTGAATATAAGGGCATGGATTTAGAGGCGCACTATTATTTCGATATGGATGAACCTTTCGAGCCGATCATCAAAGCGAGATGGGAGAGAGAGCTTGAAGGCTGCGAAGTACCCGGTGCTTACAATAAATGGCATCACATCAAGCATATTGGCACAGCGCAAATGCGCTCGACTATAGGAATCCAGGTTGCTGATATGTTGGCGTGGGCGAGAAACAGAGAAGAAACAAAAAAAGGACAGAGGTACGAATCCTTGGCGCTTGCGCTGACTCGCCTGTCGCCATCACACATAGCATTCTGGGATGAAGATCTTCTCAGAAGAAAGTACAGACCGCTGATATACAGGCCATAGCGTAAAGTGATAGTTTTTCTGAGTACTGAGTACCGAGTACTAAACTTGAAAAAAGTGATCCAGCAGTAAAAACACCGCAACCCCCACAAACACCAGCAGTGCCATCTTCATGCCGGGCTCGCGGTTGACCTCGGGAATCAAATCAGAGGCAGCTACGTAAACCGTTACTCCTGCGGCCAGCGGGAGTCCTACGTTGACGGAACCTTTCAGAAAGACCATGGTGACAACCCCAGCGAAGGTTGCTGCACCCAGCAGGCCAGAAGCTCCCCAGGCGGCCGCCTTGCTGCGTCCTGCGGCCAGCATCACGGAAGCTACCGTGAATCCCTCAGGAATTTTGTGCAGGATAACGGCAAAGAAAATCAGCCAGCCCAGCCGCGAGGAGACGATGAATCCGGATGCGATGGCAATTCCATCGAAGAAGGTATGAATCATCAGACCGAGCAGCACCGAGTAGGTGCGATGAGAATGGGCAAACTCGTGGGTATGGGTTTCTTCCCCAAAGTGGAAATGAGGGGCCAGCGTGTGCTCAAAGAAATGCACGAGGAGATATCCGGCCAAAATAAATACCGGCGCCAATGGTGGATTGCGCCGCCAGCTCTCGGGCGCCATCTCCACCAGCGCAACCGCCAGCATGAAGCCCGCACCCAGGGCCACGAAGTAGCGCAGATAGCGGCGCTCCCAATCCCGGTGAACAATAATCGCGCCGCCAAACGCGTTGGCCGCGGCGGCGGTGAGGCCGAGAAGGAGCGTGATGGTAAGAATGTTCATTCGAAGCTCTCGGTTCTCAATTCACGTCCTCAGTGCTGAGTACCTTGTCATCCAGAGTGACGGATATGCATCACGTCCCCGTCCTTCACGATGTAATCCTTGCCCTCGAGCCGCAATGTGCCGTGGGCCTTGGCGTTGGCCTCGGAGCCGGCCTCGAGCAGGGTATCCCAGTGAATGGTCTCGGCGCGGATGAAATGTTTTTCCAGGTCAGAGTGAATTGCACCAGCCGCGGTCTGTGCGCGTGAGTTGCGCTCCACCGTCCAGGCGCGGCATTCGTCTTCGCCAACGGTGAAGAAAGAGATCATTCCCAGCAACTCATAAGTCTTGCGGATCAGACGCGCCAGGCCGCTCTCCTGCAATCCATAACTGGAGAGAAATTCGGCGGCTTCAGCGTCGCTCATCTCAGCGAGTTCGGCCTCCACTTTGCCACAGATGGCGGTTGCCCCGGCATTCGGGCGGGATGCAATCTCACTCAAACCGAACTTCTGCACGGCGTTCTCCAGGTCGCGCCCCAGTTCACTGCTCTCGTTTACGTTGAGCACATAGAGAATGGGTTTTTCGCTCAGGAACATAAAGCCGCGCACACGCTTCTTGTCTTCCGCAGACATTTCCATCTCGCGCAATGGTTTTTCCGTCTCCAGGTGTGCTTTCGCGCGTTTGATCAAATCAAATTCCTTCTCAATCTCGGCAGTCTTCTGCTTCTTCAGGTCTTTTTCCAGACGTTCCAGGCGCTTTTCCACCTGGCCGAGGTCGCTGACCATGAGATCGAAATCAACGTTTCGGATGTCACGCAGCGGGTCAATGGGGCCAACGTGCGCAATGGCAGGATCGTCGAAGGCGCGGATGACATGCGCCAGCGCGTCCACTTCGCGCAGGCTGGCGGTGAAGGCGGTTTCCTTCAGCGCCTCGGCGCCGATGGCGGCCACGTCCACGTACTCGACGGATGCATGCACCAGCTTCTTGGGGTTGTAGAGAGCAGCCAGCTTGTCCAGGCGCTCATCGGGTACCTTGGCCACACCGATATGGGCCTCGCGCGGGTTGGAGTAGCCCCCGGCTTCCAGCTTGGACTTGGTCAGAATTTTGAACAGCGACGTTTTGCCTACCTGTGGCAGGCCGATAATGCCAGTTTTCATTGTGTAATTGGGTAATCGGGTAATTTCGTGATCGGGTTCGTGCCCTTACAGATAATAAAGAGCATTGATGTAATGAGCAAACGACGAGAGCTGCTGTTCCCAACTCTTGATGCTCAGTGTGACTCACCGGCCTGGGAATACAAAAGTACGAGCCCCAGCAGCAGGACGGCACCTTCCAATCCTACCGACCAATTGTGCAAATGCTGAAACTGCATCTCAGCGGCGGAGTTGGCTTGCGCTTCACGGAGTTGGGCGATGGCAGGCAAGATGAAATGCTGCGAGACGGCTGTAGCAGCGAGCATCAGAACGACAAGAAGGTGGGGAAGTGTGAGCAGTTTTCTGTTCTCTGAGGAGAAGAAGCCACGCAACAACGATGCCAACAGAAATACCAGCCCACAGACAATTCCTAGCCAGTGCAGCTTCGCGAGCGACTGGTTGATGATCTCTCCGCCCAAGGTCTTGTCATGGACATGATTCAAAATGACTGGAGCTTCGACGGCGGTAAAGAAGATGATTCCGCCCAGCCAGAGGGAGAGAGCGAGCAACATTAGGAATCTTAGGAAGCGCATTTTCTTTGCAGCTTATTCCGCAAAACAAGAATCTTATCAACGCCATTGCTAGTGTAGCGCTTTGTTCCCGGCGCAATCAGTATTCAACCCCTGCCCAATCCCAATGTTATTGCCCAGGTCATTTCCAGAATTCACCGGATTGCAAAGAGTGACGCAGAGACCGATAAACATACCCGTGGTAATGAGGCAGGCAAACAAGTTCGAGTCTAAATCGTAAACCCCGTGGACGCGAAGGCCATTGAGCGGGAGGTGATCGTGATTCAGTTCAACACCCTTGTTGACCAAGCCAGGAAACGTGCGGTATTCCTGGGCGTGATTGTGGCCATGGTCATGATCGCGCCGGTTGTCCAGGCGCAATTGCTTTTCACTCCGCCACAGAAACTCTCGAGCAATTCAGCCAGTTCGCACTTTGCCGGGGAGCAGTTGATCGCCGTCGATGCACTGGGCAACATCAACATCGTGTGGTTGGAATCAACGAATAGCGCCAATGTCATGTTCAGCCGTTCTATCGACGGTGGCCTGACCTTCTCGACGCCCATCAATCTCTCCAACAACCCAAGCGGCGCGATTGGGCCCTCCCTGGCGCTGGATGCAAGCGGCAACATCTACGTGGCATGGTCAGGAGTTGCCAACTTCGCTAACGGGGCCACGGCGATTTTTTTCACCCGCTCGACGGACGGAGGCAGCACCTTCTCAACGCCTGTGAATGTCTCCGGCCCTCAGCCCGCAGTAGGAGCATCTGGTCAGTCTATGATCCTGGATTCGGGCGGCAACGTGTACCTTGTGTGGTCAGGTTCTTTTGATAATAACAGTCTGACCTATGGTCCGGTCTTCTTCAGCCTGTCCAGCGATGGTGGCGCAACTTTCTCTCCCCCGGTCCAGGTTTCAAACGACCAGACGCAACGCGCGCAGGTGGCAGTCGATGCCAGCGGCAACATTGACGTTGTCTGGTATGAGTCAGTGAACGGCGGTGGAGGTCACGATCCGGTTTTCTTCAGCCAATCCAGCGACCGAGGCGCTACTTTCTCCACGCCGATCACCGTCTCCGGGGACACGTTTTTCCCACCGGAGCAACAGATGACGGTAGATTCACAGGGCAATATTTATGTTGTCGAGAACCTCGACCCAACTCAGAATGGTGTGGACCGTGACGTCTGGCTCGCCTATTCCAGCGATGGCGGCACGACCTTTTCGATGACCAATATTTCCAACAACCCAGGCTCCAACGGTCCAACTCAGGGACAGATCGCGCTGGACTCCGCTGGAAATGTCAATGTTGTCTGGGTGGAGCCTACGCAATTGCAAATTTTCTACCGGCGCTCAACCGATGGGGGCGCTACGTTCTCTGACCCTGTGAACGTCTCGAACGACAGTTTCGGCTACATAGAAAACCCGCAAATCATCGCGGACCCCGGCGGCAACATCAACGTCGTCTGGGATCAAAACACCGGCCAGTTTTTTGACATCCTGTTCAGTCGTTCCAGCGATGGCGGTTCTACCTTCTCGTCTCCCCAAAACATTTCCCACGATCAGGGTAACTCCGTGACCCCAGTCATGGCCGTGGATTCTCTCGCTGACGCGTATTTCGTTTGGCGAGACGATTCCCCACACCAAAACCCGCCCGTGTGGAACATCTTCTTCAGCCGCGACGTTTCTTTCCCTGTGTTGAATCTCAACCGGAAGCATCGCCTTCCACCGGCACGATTACGCTGAGCCGACAAAGGATCCTCTCTTCGGCGGGACACGTTAAAACTTCGTCACCTTTCCATCGGGGTGCGAAGTTCAAACAGAATTTCTATCATTAGGATTCTGGCCGCTGCCTGAGAAGCAGAGAGCTGACAACTGAGAACTGTTTCTCTACACCGGCACCGGCACTTTTTCCACGATCTCGCGCAATATTTCTTCCGCCTGCTGTGATTTTTTCGAGGTCGAGGCATAGCGCGCGTTAACGACTACGCGGTGCGAGAAACAGAGTACGGCCAGGCGTTTGAAGTCTTCCGGGGTGGTGAAGGTGCGGCCCTCGAGGAAGGCCATGGCCTGGGAGGCGCGGTAGAGCATTTGCGAGCCGCGCGGTGAGACGCCAAGTGCCAAATGTTCGGAGTTGCGCGTCTTGCGGACCATGGCCAGCGCATACTCAGCGAGGGCGTCATCCACGCGGACGCGCATGACCTCGTTTTGCATGGCCACTACGTCGGCGGCGTTGAGCACTGGGCGGACCTCATCCAGTCGAGCAAAGCCAACTTCAGAGCGGATAATTGCGCGCTCACTGCCGGCTTCGGGGTATCCCATGGCAACCCGCAGCAGGAAGCGGTCCATCTGCGACTCGGGCAGAGGATACGTCCCGTGGTGTTCCACCGGGTTCTGGGTAGCGATCACCAGAAATGGTTCGGGGAGCGGATACGAGGCGCGATCCACTGTGACCTGATGCTCGTTCATAGCTTCGAGTAACGCCGACTGCGTTTTGGGCGTGGTGCGGTTGATCTCGTCGGCCAGCAGCACGTTGGTAAAAACCGGGCCGGGCTTGAACTCGAACTTCTGCTCAATGGCGGAGTAGATGGAAATTCCCAGCACGTCGCTGGGCAGCATATCGCTGGTGAACTGGATGCGCTGAAAGCCGCAATCGAGGCTGCGCGCCAGGCCGTGTGCCAGCGTAGTTTTGCCTACGCCCGGGACGCCTTCAATCAACAGGTGTCCGCGCGCAAAGACTGCGACCAGCGCCATGCGCACCACTTCATTATTGCCGCGGATTACATTGTGCAGCGCCGATTCCAGTTGAGCTGCCCGTTGGGAGAGGGTTGCGGCAGCCGTTGTCGTTTCCAGGGCCATGAAATATGGATTGTAGCCTAAAAATAATATAGCAGTTTAGATTCCAAGAACGACAATTTGGGAACTAAAGAAGGTTCGCAATTTTCGATTTACGATTTAAGAAGAACTTCGAAGGTCCCTGACGATGCGTTAGTGACCTCAATTAAGCCACTTCAATCGTCAATCGTAAATCTCAAATCGTAAATCTTACGCAAGTCTCAAATCGTCAATCTCCCGGTAAGCCGCTCAATCCGCTTGGGAATTGGCGGGTGAGTGGAGAATAGGCTGGAGAACAGGTCGCTAACGTAGGGTTTTACGATGAAAAGATGCGCCGTGGAGGGCGAAGCAACCAGGGGCATGCGCTTGGAATAGGCGTCCAGCTTCTGCAGCGCCCGCGCCAGTGCCTCAGGATTGCCGGTAAAGTGTGCGCCGGTTTCGTCGGCGGCATACTCACGAGTGCGTGAAACCCACAATTGGATCAGCATGGCCGCAAGCGGCGCGAAGATCAGCATCAGCAGCATGACAATCGGGTTGCTGCCGCGATTGCGATCGTCACGGCTCCCGCCGTATCCGCCAAACAGAGACGCCCAGTACGCAGAGCGCGCCAGCAACGTGACAGCTCCCGCCAGAGTGGCAGCGATGCTTGAGGTCAGGATGTCACGGTTGCGCACGTGTCCAAGCTCGTGCGCCAGTACGCCTTCCAGTTCTTCATCGTCCAACAGTTCCAGGATGCCCTGCGTCACCGCCACTGACGCGTGCTTGGGGTTGCGGCCTGTGGCAAATGCATTGGGAGAGGGTGTTGGGATCAGGTAAATCTTTGGCATGGGCAGGCCGATGCGCTGGGTCAGACGCTCCACCACGTTGTAAACCCGCGGAAACTGCTCGCGCGTAATTGGCTGGGCACGATACATGGCCAGGGCAATCTTGTCGGAAAAGAAATAAGCGACAAAGTTCATGACGCTGGCAATGATCAGCGCCCATATCAAGCCATTTTGACCGCCGAGCACCTGGCCCACAAACATGAGAAACAAAGTCATGAAGGTAAGCAGAAACGCGGTTTTTAATGTATTGCCCATACTGCATTAGACGATAGATTTTGGGGTAAAGATTCAGGCGGGAAGATCCTGCGGCAGTTTGTACAAAACTTTACAACTGAAGAGGTTAGACGTCGCAGGCTTAAAACTTTTATTCCTGGGTGCTCTGGTTTTTCTGAAAGACCATGCGCAGCTTGTCACCATCCAGAATTTTCTGGATTTGGGTGCGGGCATGGATGGCCCAGGGACCGATGCTGTCGAGCTTTACATAGGCCCGCCAATGGCGCAGCGCGCGGCGGGGCTGCTTGAGCTTTTCATAGGCCAGGGCGAGATTGTAATGCGCATCGGCATACGTGGGTGCCAGCATGATTGCCGAACAGTAGGATTTGATTGCCTCGGGAAGGCGTCCGGTTTCATCGAGGACGTTGCCCAGATCGAAATAAGCCAAGGCGTAGCGCGAGTCAACTTCGATGGCCTGACGATAGTGGCGTTCCGCGCCGGCGTAATCGCGGCGATTATAGTATAGCGTGCCCAGATTGATATGGGCGGCGGCGTGCTCGGGGTCAAGCTCCAGTGTCTTCTTGTACGCTGCAATGGCATTTTCCTGGGTTGCAGGATCTTCCTCGAGGCCAATGCCTTTGGCGAACAGATCTGCCGCAGTTTCCTCAGGCCGGATAGCGCGCACCTTCACCGGCTGGACCAACTGGCGCGGGGCGAAATCCATGACAAACTGGCCGGCAATCGGCTCGACTGACCTGCCTTGATGGCGGAAGACCACGCGCGAGCCGCTGGAGTAGACGCCGGCTTCGAGCAGCGGGTTTTCCATGCCCGCCACCTGCTTCTGCATGGCTTCGAGCGACTGGCGGATCACCGCCGAGCGCACGCGTTTGGCGCGCAGGTCGCGTACTTTTTTCAGTTGCAGGAGATCGACAAAAGAATAGTCAGCGGATTCAGTAACCAGCCCGGCGCGTTGCCATTCTGCCAGTTGGCGTCCTGAGATGCGAAGAATACGCAGTACATCTGAACGGTGATATCGGTTCACGGTGCTGTGTATGTCTAATCCTCTCAACTTATTATGGGGAATCCTGACGGTAAATAGCAAGTGAAATCAGTGTGTCAAATGTGGAAAACTCGGGCGAAATAGTTAAAACAACGCCTCTACCACCCACATGCAAGACCGTAATTTTGCCACGGCAGCACTTCGGGATTAACATCGGAGAAACACTTTAGGACCGTTGGGAATGAAAAAAATAATTCTGGATCATATTGCCCCACGAAAGCGGGTACTTGCGGGGTGTGCGCTCGTTCTGTTGCTTCTTTGCATTCTTCGGGCGCAGGATACGACGAAAAGCAAAGCCAAGGCTGCGGTTTCTTATCCGCAAGAGATCAGCAAAATTACTTTTGTGGTGGCCGGCGATGTGATTCCTCATCAATCGGTGGTGGAAGCAGCCGCCGCGCAAGAAAAAGCTCAGACGCCAAAAGTGGTTCAAGCTAGCCCACCTGCCGAGCCAGCTCCTCTAGAAGCAAAAGATGCCGCGGCGTCTCAGACAGCCTCTGCGCAAACCGCTTCTGCGGACGATCATGGCGGGTGGGACCTTCTGTTTTCGAGTGTTGCCGACATTTTCCGCCAAGCCGATTTCGGTTTTGTGAATTTAGAGACCCCGGTAGCCCCGAAACATTCGCAAGGAACCAAGGCCTTTCAGTTTGACGCTCCTATTGCCCTGTTGCAGGCGCTGAAATTCAGCGGCGTCAAAGTGGTTTCGTTTGCCAACAATCACGTCCTCGACCAGGGGCAGGCTGGGTTTGCGGAGAGCCTCGATCACTTGCGCGAGGAAGGCATTCTCTTCGTCGGATCGGGCGCGACCGAGGAAGACGCCTGGAAGCCGCTTATCCTGGAAAAGAATGGAATCAAAGTCGGCTGGCTGGGCATGACCCGCCACTTGAACGGACGTCGCAATCCGGATAAAAACGAGGAGCCCCACGTGGCTTTTTATCCCTATCCGGGCGATACGGGCGAATCGAAAGGGGCCCCGGCACGGGATGAAGCCGGAGTGCTGGAGGCCATCAAAGCGGCGCGCGCGCAATGCGATTTGCTTCTGGTCTCGATTCATTGGGGGGTCGAGTATGCCACCGCGCCGCTGCCGCAGGATGTCGAGCTGGCGCATAACATGCTTGAGGCCGGCGCCGGCGCTGTGATTGGGCACCATCCGCATGTGCTGCAGCCCATTGAAACCTACCGCACCCAGGACCAGCGCAACACGGTCATCATTTATTCGCTGGGGAACTTTCTCTCCAACCAGTCGCGCAACTATGTGGAGGGCCTGATGCCCGACAAGACCGGTGACCCGCGCGATTCCCTGATGGTGAAATTTGCCGTGGTCAAAAAAGATTATGGTCCGGCAGGAGTCCAGGTTGAGTTAGGTCAAATGGGGATTTTACCGGCGTGGGGAGAGAACAATCACCTGCAAGTGCAAAGCGGCGCAACCAAGATTGCGTGCATTCGTCCGGTGTTGATGGACCGGGAGATCCCGCGCCTGCAAGCCAGGGTAGACGAGCTGACTCGTCTGGGCGACCAGCTCTCGGCAGAGCAAAAGAAAGAGCTGATGCAGATCTCCAGCCAGCTTGAGCTGCTGAAACATCGCCGGGAACTGCTGCTGGCGCGGACCGGGGATGAATATCTGATTGCACCACCAAGCCCGTGAATTCATGAGAACTCAGTGAAGGCACCCCTCCCCCTGCTCGCTTAGGTCTTTTAAAACAGCTCCAAGCTGCAAGCGAAAACAAAAGCCTCACAGCAGAGGCCGCTGAGTTACGCAGAGGCTTAACCCGAGAGTTCCGGTCCCCAGCGCCGCATTCCCGTTTACCTTGTAGTAAATTCCGGCACTTGTATTTCGACCTTTGCAATGTGGCCCCCTCCCCCTTGCGCGCTTGGGGGCGTGAACGACAACCCTTTATTTTTCAATGGGCGCCAAAATGGCTTGCTATTTACTCTTTGGTAAAAGAAGTTTCGAGTTTCCAGTTTCGAGCAAACGCAAAACTGCTTTTCTAGAATTTTTCAAAGATCTTTTGGGGCCGAAGCCCTGCATCCTGGGATGCGGATACGCTTCCAGCAAAATGATAATCCACATTTTCTTAGAAGTTAAGAATTTGATACCAGAATGGTACCTTGGGCCAAAGCCCAATATGACGAACTGAAGGATTAGTGCGGCTTAGGAGAGGATTCCCGCAGTTCCTGTGGCGATAGCGCAACCACCTTGCCATCGCGCCAGATGTAGAGCGGCCGCCCGTCGCGGATGTGTTCCTCTACGACTTTCTCGAAGGCTGCCTTCATGGCCATCTCGGCCCGAACTTCCAACGGCAAATTGAGGATGTCTGCGGATGGTTTAGTCATGTTTCCCATATTGTGTAACCAACCTGTCGTATGCTCCAGGTTCAATTATACGAAGCTTTCCTTGCCTCTCAAAGGCAGTAATAGAAGGCGGTTTGTCCGAGCTATTAAATAAAATCCACGAATCTGCCAGAGGGCGATAGTGGACGAAGAAGTTTCTAATTGACCGGTCAAACCGGCGGCGGACGTCAGCTTCAGGCACGTCATGGCCACCTTCTGAAACCCGGTCTTTAATTCTTGATAGGGCAAGGTCAACACCCGGCACCCAAAGAAAGAAAAAATGCACCGCATACCCCTGACCTTTCAGGTTGCGGATCAAGTTCAGGTAGCTCCGGCCAGCGAGCGTTGTCTCGAAGCCAAAATCGGCGCGGTGCTGCGCCAGTAAATTGATCTCGCTGAGCATGACCCTGCCGGCACGAAAGGCTGCAGTTTCCGGTGAAAATGGCGACATGCCCTGGGCAATCAAATCCGCATTAACGAAGTTTTTGCAGTCAGCGTAATTGGGCAGAAATTTCCTTGCGAAGGTGGTCTTGCCGACGCCGTTAGGTCCCGCAATGATGTAGGCGTTAGGGCTCACAATAGGTCTCAAGGGATGGCGGCAGAACTCTGTGGCAGCTCATGCAAGTTCGTTGATTATAATGGCCGCGCAGGTTTTTGCCGAAAATGCTCATCGCTCAAGCAACACGCCTTTTGCGCTGGAGAGACATCTACAGCGAAGCCGAACTCTACAAGGCGGCGGTTCGTGTCTATACCAAGCCGGTGTTCCAGTGGCGCAAGGCGCTGTGCGCTTCCACGGATGGAAAGACGCTCTACGACTTCGCGGCGCATGGGCTGCGCCGTTTGGATGATATCCATCGTTCACTGCGGCGGGAAGAATTCGAGTTTCGTCCGGCGGTGGCGCTGCGCTATAACTTCAACGGAAAACATCGCACTCTTTATATTCCGCCCTGGGAAGAGCGCATGGTTGATCTGCTGCTCTACCGTGTTCTGAACCGCAAGCTTCATGCCTGGTTCTCAGTAAATTCTTATGCCTATCGCGACCGCAGCTACGGGTTGGATTCCTGTCAAACGCGGATCGCAGCACGAATCAGCTCGGCAACGAGTCCGCTTTACGCCATCAAACGCGATATTGCCGACTACTTTGCCACGGTCAATCATGAACGGTTGCTGGCAAAATTGGCTTTACTCGTAGATCCTGCTGATTATCTTTTCCAGCTTTTGACTCAGCGTGTTCACTTTCTTTATCAAGAGGACGGGTGCACGCAAAAGGCGACGGTTGGCATTCCCTTCGGCACAGCGATTGCCTGCCTGCTGGCGAACGTCTACCTTACGGATTTAGATCGCCACATCGAAAGCATTGCGCAGGTTGATTATTTTCGTTATGCCGATGACATCCTGCTGCTTTCGCCTTCTCGCGAGACGGCAATGCGAGCAGAGCAACATCTGGAGCTGACGCTGGCTGAACTGAAATTAAAAATGAAGGCCAGCCATAGTGCCGACCTGTTATTAACCAGCACACCTATACCCGATGCGCACTTTACCGCGGTGCGTGATTTCCGGCACCTAGGTCTGTTGTTCCGCGCCGGGGGCGGGGTTGCGCTTTCGCGTGACAAATTGCACAAAATCCAAAATTTGTTCAGCTTTGCTTTTCGCCGAGGCCGGCGCCGTTGGAAGAAAATCTCTGATCCAAAGGCAAAGGCACAGGCCCTAGTAACTGTGGCTGCAGAAACGATCGAAAAGGGCGTTCGTAATGTCGCCATTCTCGACTACTACCTCAAGCATGTGGATGATGAAGAACAACTGCGCATCCTGGACCGGTGGCTGGCGGAAGAGATACTGAGCCTGGTTTTCGGTGGACATAAGAAAGGCCATTTTCGTCGGATCAGCTTTGAGCAGCTTCGGGGCATGGGGCTGCCTTCACTCGTGCACCGGCGCCGCTTGATTTGCCGGGGGTGCATTGAGTCGCCGTTTTTTATTTGGCAGAAAGAAAAGACCATCAGAGCATTCAGGGGGACGGTTGCCAGGCTGCACCGCCCAAAAAGCGAAGCAGCTTTCTCTTCGTTCCCAGAAGCAGCAGCCGGCAAACGCCCGTGAGAGAGGGTGGCTGCCTGTAGATGGGGGTTATGGAATATCACTGACGCTGAAGCGCAGTGGTCGTTTTCATCAACCGTCCCCCTGAGTGCTCTGGATCGCATCATAAGGAGGTTGAACATGGGATTCCTGGATTTTCTCTTCGGCAAGAGCAAAGCGTTATGCCCCGCGTGTGGGACCAAAGGCGCGCGGACATCGGAGGTTCCGATCCGTTGCCCCAATCCCTCATGCCAATACTACGACGCAACCCTGGGAGGGAGTTGGGCCACCAGCTTCCGCAGGTCCTTTGATTATTCGCCAGCGAAGCCGCTTGCGATTCACTACAACAATTTTCAAGGCCAGCAAAAGATTTTTACCGTCGACGCCGGGTCTCTTCGACGCCGGAAAAATCACATTAGCGCGTGCGTAGCTCCTACCGGATTGAGAATCTCGCTCTCCCGCGACCGCATCCAGAATTTGCGCGAGGTAGAGCAAGCCGTGCCGCGACTGGCTGAGCCTGTATCCTCCGGACCCAGCCCGCGCGAGTGGCAGGTGCTGGGCTATCACAGGAAACACAAGACCACTTCGCCGCTCTACGAACAGATTCGCGCTAAGTATCCGAACTGGTGATTCGGAATGAAGTGGACCTGAGATCAATCATTGTCTGTATTCTCATATTTCCGGGCACCCTTTCCGTCGGCCAAGGGCTTCTCTGCGTATCGCATGCCCGGCGTGGTGGTGCACATTCCGCTGCTTGCCGCCAGCATTTTCATTGGCTTCATGCTTTGCTGGCCTCATCCCATGCTGCGGCCCTTGCTGGTGGTTTGGATCCTTGCCGGCCTGTACCTTGGCCGCGATCTCGCCATCTTTTGTCATTACGCTCCGCTGCTGACGCTGGTGACGTTGGCGGGCGTCATGACAGTGGTCGTTAAAGCCCTCTCGATTTCAAAGTTCGGAGCTTCACACGTAGTGATGCCGGCGGTTCTTTCGCTGGCCGTTGCTGCTCTGTTCATTGCGCATATTTATCGTTTGAGGAAACAGTAAGGGGCCAGGGTTTTGACAGGGCAAGGACCGCAGGGGCTAGACGATTTTAAGGACGGCTGTATCTCGTAGTTGGTGTCGCCCCGCTGGGGCTGGCGTTCTCTCTTCCAGCTTAGCCCACCGCTTCGCGGTGGGCTAACCTCTGGTCGCGCTTCCAGCGCTCGGAGCATGGACAGAAACGAGATGCAGCAAGACTTAAAAGGTGCAAGTAAAGGTGTAAGAAAAGAGCGCAACGCTAAGCATGTTTCCGCCGCGCAACGAGAGCGTCAAACTTTCTGCGGTGCATCGCTGCATCGAACTTAAAGTAGTGATTGGGAACCATCAGCTTGGGTGAGAGCTGCTTCACCCGGTCAAGGCTGGCATCGAAATATTCAGGACAACTGTTAAGAAATCCGGGCGGCAGATGGGTGATGAAATTGTAGCTGGCGAACAGGTCTCCACTAAAAAGCAGATCAAAGCGCTGACTGTAAAATCCGCAGTGACCGAGCGTGTGTCCCGGCAGATGAATGACGCGAAGGCCGCCCCAGTACGGCAATTCCATTTCCGCCTGTAGTGGTTCATCAATAGCAACGGACCGATAGCGGAGCACCCAGCGTCCGAAGGCTTCGAGCGCCCCGCAGACGCGGCTGATACCACGGTAGGGGAACGTTCCATTGATATGCGCCTGCTCCAAAGGATGGGCAAGCACCGGAGCGCCGGTGAGTTGCTTGATTTGGAAGAGGTGGCCGGTGTGATCGAGGTGTCCGTGGGTGAGAAGAATGGCTTTTATATCGTGCCAGTCGAGGCGGCTATCCTTAAGAGCTTGAGCCAGTTGCGACATTTCCCCGATGAGCCCGGTGTCAATAATTATCGCTTCGCGGCGCGAGGCATCCAACAAAAGATGAAAATAGCCGAGAAGCCCACGGATGGGATAGATCCGGTACGGCGAATCCGACGAATCGATGGAATAGGACCTCACCATAGGCCAAGAATAACGGGTAATCGCGTGATTTCAAGCCGGACTCCCCCGCCCAATGGTAATGTAATCTCTTGGCTTAGTATTTTCGTCAAATTGTTCATTACGCTTTTTATGAAAGTTCAGCAAGCGGCAGGCAGGCGGGTCGCCCTTTGGGTGTTGGTATGTTCCAGCATCTGCGCGTCTGCCTGGCAGACACCGGCACCCAAGCCTATTTCCGGCAGGCCCGGCGTGGTTGCATCGCAAGGTGTGGTGAATTTTTCTGACCTGGCCCGGCGCGAGGCGTTGCATCCAAATAAACTTCCGGTGCAAAAAGTGGAGGCGCCTGAGCGCGATGCCCCTCCGAAGGTGCTGCCCGCAGACGCAGTCATTAAACTTGAGACGAATATATCCAAGCCAAATGCGACGGGAGCTGTCGGGCCTCCCCGTCAACTCACGGCCGAGCTGGCAAACAGCTTTCTAGCTGAGGCTGATAATGGCACGGTAATTCCACCCGATACGCAAGGTACGGCCGGCCCGAACCATCTGGTGGTAACACTGAACAGCAACATTGTGGTCCAGGACCGCTCCGGCAACAATCTCAAAACCGTGTCTTTGGACAACTTTTGGGCACCAACCAACAACTCACGCACCACCGACCCCAGGGTTGTTTACGATCCCTTTAACGATCGCTGGATCATCTCCACCTCGGGGGATTATCTGCTATCTACCTCCGGTGTGCTGGTAGGCGTTTCGCAGACCGGTGACCCTACCGGCAACTGGAATTTATACAAAGTTGCGGTGGACAGCACCGGCTTGCATTTCTGCGATTTTCCCACTCTGGGTTTCAACAAGACGTGGGTTGTGGTGATGTGCAATGTCTTTGCCAACGCCTCGAACTCGAACTCTTTTGCGGGAAGTATTTATGTCTTTGACAAGTTCGACCTTTACAACCATGGGACGGGCGCGCACACGGTATTTGATACCGGTGGCGACAGCAACGTAACCCCAGCTATCACCTATGACAACAGTGTTGCGACCGAATATCTGGTCGAAGAATACAACGGAAATCAAAGCGGAATGGGGTTACTGCGGCTATGGGGCATCAACGGCTCGGCAGGATCGCCTACGCTGTCTCCATCGATCGCGTTTCCGGCCACGACGCTTACCTGGGCTGAGAATGGGACAAATAATTTTGGACCGCAGTTAGGCAATGCCACCGGCGTTGACACAGGAGACGCCCGCATCGGCAACGTGATTTATCGCAACGGGACCCTTTGGACGACGCACCCAGTATTCCTGCCCAGCACCTCACCCAATCGAAGCGCGGTCCAGTGGTGGCAAATTGATACCAGCGGCAACGTATTGCAGCGCGGGCTGATTGACAATCCTGACGGCAGCTACTTCCGCTCTTATCCTTCGATCGCCGTCAACCAGTACAACGACGCAGTCATTGGATATGCGCGTTACTCGCCGAATGAGTATGTCGGGGGATTTTATTCGTTTCGCGCCGGTACCGATCCTCCCAGCGTGCTTCAGGGTGAAGCCGCGCTCAAAACCGGCGAAGCTCCGTACTTGAGAACGGGAGGCAGCAGCGGCCTCAATCGCTGGGGAGATTACAGCAATACTTCGGTTGATCCAACCGACGACACTTCTTTCTGGACCATCCAGGAGTATGCGGCCTCACCCAGCAGCACCTGGGGAACATGGTGGGGGCAGGTTGTGCTGCCGCCCGCGGCTTTTCAGATCAGCCTGACTCCATCTAACACGACGCTTACGGCCGGCGTGCCGCTGACGGACTTGGCAGTTACAGTTGTTGATGCGCATGGTCATCCAGTGGTGAATTACACAGGGACGGTGCACTTCACCAGCAGCGACTCTTTGTTCTCGATGCCCGACTACACGTTTTCAGCTTCGGAAAACAGCACGCATCACTTCGCCAATGTAACGCTTTTCAAGGCGGGCCCGCAGAGCATCACACTTACCGATGTGGCAAACTCAGTTCAAGCTACATTGAATTTTACCGTTGTGCCTGGTCCGCTCGGCACTTTTGCAGTAAGCGGCCCTGCCACGACGGTTGCAGGAACTCCGTTCAGCTTTTCCGTCACGGCGCAGGACTCTTTCCAGAACACCATAACCAGCTACAGCGGGACGGTACAGTTTTCCAGCAGTGATTCCGTAGCGGTACTACCGGGAAACTATACCTTCAACCCGGGCGTGGATAACGGGACACATACCTTTAGTGCAACTTTGAAACGGGCAGGATCTCAGAGCATCATAGTGTCTGCGGGAAGCGTTATGGGCAACATGAGTGTGAACGTGACTCCCGCTGCAGCCGATCATCTAATGGTGAGTGCGCCGGCCAGCGTAACCCGCACCAAGCCGTTCACCGTTTCTGTGATTGCGCAAGACCAGTTCAACAACGTTGCCACCGGCTACCGCGGCACTATTCACTTCACTACAAGTGATGCCGCACATACCTTACCGGGTGACTATACTTTCGTTGCCGGCGATCAGGGGGCCCGCTATTTTGTGAATGGCGTGACCTTGAATACGATCGGGGCGCAGACTGTGACTGCCGCTGATACGGTTACGGGTTCAATCATGGGCTCGACATCCATCATCAACGTAGCACATCTGAGCGGCACGGCGAGATTCCTGCATGTGCGCCTGGGTAAACCATTCAACTTATTGATCGTCGCCGATTTCACGGACGAGGCCAATCCGTCGCCCAGCGGCCTTTCCGCAAACATTGATTGGGGCGACGGCTTCAGCAACGCGGGAACGATCACAGGGGGCTACGTTGTCACCGGCAGCCACACTTACAGACTTCCTCCTGAACACCCGATCACGGTCACGATTAACGACACGATCAATGGCTACGGTCCGGTTTCAATTACCGATGCTGTGGGTATGTGGCCGAAGACGGAATCGCACTGACATTCGATTGCTGGAGCAGCTGCAATCGAGGTCATGCGCCGTAGGTGGCCAGGATCCATTTGATTTTCTTCAGATCAAGACCAACCCAGGAGTTGTCTTTGTTCTGAAAAAGCACTCCGTCTATGCCAGGGGCCTTGGTCGCCATCCGCAGTGCTTCAAGACCTTCAATCTCGAAGTAGCCTTTGGCCAGGCGTTTGTCGCCTTGAAACGTAAATAAGGGAACCAACTTCACTCCGTTTATGTTGGCGAACGGAATTCGTATGGCGTCGTTGGCTTGTACGCGGTAGCTGCTTCCTTTTGGTATACCTGCGATCGTGGCGGGATCAACCGGGCAGAAAAACGGGCGTCCCTTGAGCAATTTGAAAAAGCTCTCGTAGTCGCTGTCTCGCTTGTGCTCCGCTATTTCGAAAATCAGTTGATCAATATCCATGATTGCCTGTTCGCACGATCGCCACCTTGATTTGGCAGGTTTCAGTGTAGATGATAGGAGGAATGAAAGCCCTACCCTGGGCATCATGAATAGCGGCGTGATGCTCCCTTGCAGGAGGTGATATCCTGCCGTGGGTATGACGGCCCCCAAAGGGCCGACTGATGTAAGGGGAAGGAAGATGTGCAGATGACCGAGGCCTGGAATCAGTGGCAAGGCCAAGTTATCAATGGTGAGTTTCGCCTGCAGAAGTACCTGGGCGGTTCGGAGCAAAGCGCTGTGTTCCTCACGGAGCTCCCGGGGCAGAACCCTCAACCAGCCGCGATCAAACTGATTCCGGCGGGAACGTCGAACCCATCGAATGCGGAACTCCAGCTCTCCCAATGGAGGCTGGCTATGGGATTGTCGCATCCTCACCTGATCCGGCTCTTGCACATGGGACGCTGCCAGTTGGGGGGCGTGGATCTGTTATTCGTGGTGATGGAGTCTGCCGAAGAAAACCTCGCTCAAATCCTTCCCGAGCGGCCGCTCACACCCTCAGAAACCAGCGACACGGTGAAGCCCACTCTGGAGGCCCTCGCCTATCTTCACGGCCAAGGGCTCGTACACGGTCACTTGAAACCCCCAAACATAATGGCGATCGGGGACCGACTCAAACTCTCAAGCGACGGGCTAAGTCGGGCAGGTGAATCAAGTCTCGACTCAGAGAAACGCAGCGTCTACGATCCACCCGAGAAGGCAAGCGGCGTGCTCTCCCCCGCTTCGGACATCTGGTCGCTTGGCATGACGCTGGCTGAAGTCTTAACGCAGCGTCTGCCGTCGTGGAACCAGAAGGAACAGACGGACCCAGTGTTGCCGGAGAACTTGCCGGCGCCGTTCTCTGACATAGTGCGTGGCTGCTTGCGTCGAGACCCTCAGAGCCGATGGAAGATTGCTGATATTACCGCGCGGCTCTTTCCCTCATCAGCCCAGCCGGCGCCAGCTTTGTCCCAAAAGCGGGCGACAGTTAGCCCTCAGACCGGACCCGCAAAGCGGCGTTTTGTTCTCCCGACAGTGGTTGCGGTCTGTGTTCTGATTGCAATATTTGCAGGCTTAAAACTGTTTCGTCATCAGCCGGAAGGCCAGCAAGAGATTTCTTCGGTGAGAGCAGAACAGAATCAAGGATCGGAAGAACGTCATCCGGCATCTGCGTCTAACATGAAACCTTCGCCCGTTAAATCATCGCCCGCTTCCTCACCACCTGAACCCCGAGCGGCCACAACCAATCGCGGCTCTGCGGAAAAGGATGTCGTACAGCAAGTCTTGCCCGACGTTCCCCAAAAGGCCAGAGACACAATTCACGGAACCATCAGGGTCAGCGTAAGGGTACATGTTGATCCGTCGGGTGACGTGACGGGGGCTGAATTGGAGTCTGCTGGACCGAGCAGCTACTTTGCCCGGTTGGCCACGCAGGCCGCGCAGAGCTGGAAGTTCACTTCATCCAACCAAGATGTTGGGCGTGATTTCATCCTGAGCTTCGATTTCAAAAATACCGAAACTACGGCTTTTGCTACGCAGACAACTCCTTAAACAGGAAACAGGCCAGCAAGACTTTTGACAAATAAGAAGCTGGAGCCGACGATCGGACTTGAACCGATGACCTGTCGATTACGAATCGACTGCTCTACCAACTGAGCTACGTCGGCCAATTTGGAGAGAAGAAAAAACAACTGCTCGAAAGTGATTCTAATATAGCAGCCAATCCACCTCAAAGTATTCGGCAGCATTTGGTTCTAAAGCTCTTGCAGCAAGTTTTCCGATGAGTGTCTTGCCCTACCGGCGCTGCAGTGCATCGAGAATGGCATCCAAATACGAGATTGGTTGCGAGAAACGTAAAGGCCGCCTGATCACAGGCGGCCTTTTATTCAAGGGAGAATAGTTCCAACGGAAGCGAAAGCCGTCAAAACTTTTCTGCAAAAATCTTATGAGGCTACAGGAAGGGGTGTCAAGGGATTTTTTTGAGATAAATGTCTTTATTTTCAATAATTTACAAAAAATTTAAAAACTTTAAATAAATGACAAATTTTGTCAATTTGCCCTGTGTAAATAGCTTAAGGGACTAAAATTCAACAGTTTGCAGGGAAATTGAGTCAATCATTCAAATTTAACTTGATTATCTCTACCTCCTGTGCGTGTTTGAACTCGCGGTTGGGAAAGATGCGGCGCAGCACGACGGGCACGCCGCCCATGAGGAAGCCCAACACCAGGCAGACGGCAATGAGGACGGCAATGAGGACAAAGCATCCCACAATCAAGTTGGTGATGGCGCTCATCGTAACCGGTGGGCGCTGCAGCAGACGAACATCGGCGTCAAAGTTGACCGATTGCACCAAAGAAACAGCTTCGCTCCTGGAAATTGACCCGGAAACCAGAATGACCATGGGGCCGCTGCGGCGGAATGTGACTTCAGAGCTGGCGCTGAGTGGGAGCGTAAGGGTCCCCTGGAAAGAAGGCTTGCGCGCTTCCTCGGCGCGGGCGAGAGCGGGTTGTGCAACCGCGGGATCTTTCGCTGCCGCGAGCCAATCCAGTACTTCGCGGAAGTGTTCCATGGCAATTTGTGGAGTGGGATACGACAAGATTGTCAGCCGGGCGATGCCGCTGCTGGTGCGGTAGTCCCCGATGGCGACCTCGGCGCTTTTATCGAAGCCGATGATATTGATTGGAAGTACGGAATCAAGTTTGGAGAAGGTTGCCGGACCCACAGCGTAATGATCGGAACCAGCAACATAGGACTGCGCAGGCAGATACTTCACCGGTTCGGGCAGGGAGGCAGCGCCTCCGGAAATTGCCGGCAAGCTGTCACTCAACGCCCGCAACTCTGCGGCCGACATCACCGTCGGTGTTTCAAAGACAGCATCCACCAGGATGTCAGCTTTGTAAAACAGGACATGACCATTGCTGACAAAGCCGCCATTGCCAATCTCCTGGGCCAGCATGTCCGGACTGGTAAAGAGAGTGAAGGCGCCAAACGAGCCGGTTGCATTGCTGAAGCGCGCCGCTTTGAGATGCAGCTTGCGTCCGGCACGCTCGTAGGTTGCCAGTTCGTAGTCGGTGAAGCCGAACTCGTTGAGCAAAGCAGCATTCACGGCATCTACTTGCGTGGAAGCAGTGCCGTTATGATGCTCGGTTTTCTGCCATCCGGAAAAGCTTTGCGGAAGCAACGCCGGCGTGGTCGCCGCTGCGGCCATCAGGGCCTGGGCAGAAACCAGGAGCAAAATCCAAAGCGGAAAAAATCGAAAGAAAGATCTCATCTCAAGAACCCGAACTACTCATTCTATTAGACAACAAGAGTGGCAAAAAGGGGTCGCGGTCCCGGGGACTGAAATGCAAATATCAACGGTAGGGTTAAAATCTCGGTTCTCAGAAAGCGGGCTGGGAGCGGTCAGGCCCCCACTTGCTAGGAGGTGTTTTTGAGCTCCAAAATCACGTCTCACCCCCGTCATTACTGGCGAAAATCGGTCCGGAGTGGGGGACTTGCTGCTAGTCCAGAAACAGTTCCAAATTGCAAGTTCCAGCCGCCGGTTTTTCACCACCGAGACACAGGGGCACAGAGAAAAGCAAAAGGCTTCGAACTCTCAAAGAGCTAAAGGACTACAAAAAGCCCCGCATTCTTGAATGCGTAACTTCGTTCTAAGGGCTCCGCAGCCCCCTCGGCTCCGCTCGGGGTGCTGCGCCCTCGCCCACGGCTCGCGCTCATCCGGCGCTCGCATTGGGCTCACCCTGAACACACGTCTAGCACAATTATTGCCTGCGGTTTCTGAGGAAAGCAAGGTTTTGATACCAGGGTGATACCATCGTTGAACCAACAAAAAACCCACCACGGATTTCACGGAGTGTTGAAAAAGCTGTTCAATCACCTTCGGGCACGATGTCCGCATGCTCTGGAGTATGCCGGCCATGTTACTTTAGTGCTTGTCCATATTGGCGATGAGTTATGTGAACTAAAGGACAATGTCCAGTAATCGGTTACGATAGTACTCAAATAATAAAAAATCACTGATTGCTGTGAAGTCGCCTTCCGCTCTACAATGCATCTACCCCCTTCATTAATTGGGACCTCATGGCCGACATCTTCAAATACATTGAAAAGGCCGATAAATACCTTCAGCGTGGAAAAGCGGAAGACGCTCTGGAGGAGCTCAAGCTCGCCCTCGACGAGGAGCCTGAGAACATGCTGGTTCGCGAACGCGCGTGCGATATTTGTATCTCTCTGAACCGGCAAAGAGAAGCCACCAGCTACTTGAGCTCACTTCTGGACCGCTACTTTGCCGACAATGATCAAACCCGGGCGGTTGTCACCTACAAGAAGCTGACGCGGATTTCGAGTCCCACGGTCGCCCAGACTTTTCGCTACGCACAGCTCATTGAGAAAACCAATAAGAAGGAAGCACTCGAGCTGCTGCAAAGAGCGGCGGAGGGTTTTGAGGCCGGCCGCAAGAAGCCTGAGGCGTTGCAGGTCTACAAGCACCTGGTGGCGCTGGAGCCGACTCTGGAAAATTTCAAGCGCCAGGGAGAGTTGGCGACAGAGCTAGGCGACGGTAAGACTGCCGCAATAGCGTTTTTCCAGGCAGCGGTGCTGGAGGAAAACGAAAAGCGCGATGGCCATCCCTGGTATGAACGTGCCTATGTCATGGATACTTCCAATCCCGACATTGCACTTGCCTATGGGCGCTCCCTTTTACAGCATGGAGACGCGGCCAACTCGCTGAAAGTGATTGAGGCCTTTGCCAAGCAACCCAACAGCAGCGAACCCATGCGCGAAACCTATGCCCGCGCCTTGCTGCGATTGAAGCGGCCCAAGGAAGCCGAGCCGATTATCATCTCGATCTACGAGAAGGACCCGAAGCAGATCAATGAGATTGCGCTGCTGATTGGGACGCTGCTCGAGATCGAACATGACGGCACGGCGCTTAATATTGCCAAACGTACTCTCGAATTGGAAGAAAAGGCCGGTCGCAACCGTGAATTTGTAAACCAACTCAAAGAGATTATTGATCACCACCGCGCCAATCCGGAATTTCTGGAATACATGGTGATGTTGTTTAACAGCACCAACCGTGAGCAGGATTATTGCGCCACGCTGATCAAGCTCTTCGACCTTTATTACGCAGCGGGAAATTATCTTAAGGCCGCCGATTCCCTCGACGCCGCCGCCGAGGTGGATGCTTATGAGCCGGGCCACCAGAAGCGCCTGGAGATGTTGAAAGGCAAGATTGATGCCAACCGCCATCGCGCCATCGCCAACCGCTTTACGGCGGCGGTCAAGGTGAGTGCGTCTGCCCAGAGGGAGGCCGATGAAGAAGCTTCCCGTACCCCGAGCGAGAATGAACCCACGGTGCTCGAAGACTTCATGCTGCAGGCGGAAATCTTTTTGCAATACAGCATGCGCTCCAAGGCGGTAGAGCGCCTGCAAAGGATCCAGAAGTTATTTCCGCGGGAAGAGGAGCGCAACGAAAAGCTGCGGACTTTATACATGAACGCGGGCATGATGCCGAAATACGACACGCCTTCGCCGGCTCCGCCGCCAAAGGCAGCGACTCCGCCACCCATACCCGCCGAAACCCAGAGAGTGGTTCCACCCACGATTGCGCTGACCAATCCCTCGGGAGCGCCGCCGATGGTTACATCGGCCGCCAATGAAAATTCTGTAGACAACATTGCCCGGGTCACCGAGATCACACGCAATATCTATCGCCAGGCAAATGTGAAGGCTGTCTTGTTTGCCGCTGTGAACGACGTAGGCCGCCACTGGGGAGCCAGTCGCTGCGTGGCAGGGTTGTGCACTCCGGGCAAGCCTCCGTCAGCAGCGCTGGAGTATTGTGCGCCCGGCGTAAAGCAGTCCGATGTAATGGCCATTGTGAAGCTCATCGGGACTTTGCAAGGGCTGGCAGTTGGCCAAGGGCCAATCGCTATCGCGAACGTGAAGAGCGCGCCTGAACTGGCTGCCATCAAACAGTGGGTGGATGCGCTGGGCATCGAATCAGTCCTGGCGGTTCCGCTGCTCGATGGCGAAGAGCATGTCGGCATTCTTATCCTGGAGCAGTGTGGCAGCTCGCGTCCGTGGCGCCAGACCGATGTGCTGGTGCTCAAGACCATCGCCGACCAGATGGTGCTGGCCGTCAACAACGCCAAGCTGCGCAACTTGATGAAGACGCTGGCGGTCACAGATGAAAAGTCGGGGCTGCTCAAGCGGGCTTCTTACCTGGATGTTCTGTTGGCCGAGGTTCGCCGCGGATTGCAGCAGAACTCGCCGGCCTCTGTCATGTTGCTGCACTTTGGCCGGGCCTCGAACCTGATCAAGGAAATCGGCGAGCCTGCAGTGGAATCCATGATGCAGCAGCTTGGACAAATCTGCTGCTCGCACATCCGGCAGAACGATGTGGCAGTGCGTTATGACATGACCAGCATTGCCCTGGTATTGGCTGATACCAACGAAAAAAATGCCTTCTTCGTGGTGGAAAAGCTGCGCAAAGTGCTGAACACGGTGAAAGTCCCGGGCACGGACCGTTCGGTTGCCTGCTCGGTCGGCATTGCCGAAGCCGTGATGCAGGCCCGCTTTGACCCCATTGATATCGTTACCGAAAGCATCAATCGCGTAGAACGCGCCCTCGATCTGGCTAAACACGAGGGCGGTGGCAAAGCCAAGTCGCTTGCCCCGCAGGTGGAAGCGGCGGCAGTGGCCTAAAGCCTGTTCCCGCAGTTCACGTGCGTGGTGTACTACCATATCCCAAGATTTTTCTTTAACGATATGTCTTGCGGGAAGAGCCCTCCATCTTTGTCGAAATAATTGAGAAAACCTTTTTTGTTGAGTATCGTCCAACCAAGGGAACTTTGTGCCTAATTTCTCCGTTCCTTCAATACAATTTCAATGCAGCGAGGTTAGCCATGCGTCTTTCAAAGATTTTCTGCCTATGCATTCTGTTATGTGTTTTTCCGTTGGCGGTTTTTGCCGAAAACCCGGCAGCGGAAACGTCGCCACAATTGCCCAAGCTGGATCGTTTCGATCCGCAAATGGTAGATACGTCGGTAGACCCCTGCACCGATTTTTACCAATACGCCTGCAGCAAGTGGATGAAGGCCAACCCTATCCCGCCCGACCAGGTTTCGTGGGGAACGGCCAGTCCGCTGCAACTGTGGAACGAGAATGTGTTGCGCGAAACGCTGGAGAAGACTTCCAGCAACGATCCTAAGCGCAGCCCGGTGGAGCAGAAGATCGGCGATTACTGGTACGCGTGTATGGATGAGAAGGGCATCGAAGCCACCGGCACAAAAGCCATTCAGCCGGAGCTCGAGCGCATTGCCGCCTTGAAAAGCAAGTCGCAACTGGCGGAAGCGATTGCCCACTTGCACCTGACCATTCCCGGGGCGGAGTTCCCGGACGACAATCAGACTGACGCTGCGGTTCTCGGGTTTTCCGGCCAGACGGATTATGACGATGCTACGCGCTCGGTTGCAACCTTTGACCAGGGCGGCATGGGACTGCCCAGCCGCCAGTTTTACCTGGATAAGGACGCCAAGTCGGAGGAGATCCGCAAGAAATACCTGCAGCACGTCAGCAACATGCTGGTGCTAGGAGGCGAGAAGCCCAAGCAGGCCGCTAAAGATGCGGCCACAGTACTGGAAATTGAGACCGCGATGGCCACGGCCGCCATGGATGCGGTATTGCGCCGTGATCCTAAGAACGTAAATAACAGAATGTCACTGGCGCAAGTGCAGGCGCTGGCCCCTTCTTTTGAGTGGAAGAAATATTTGACCCTGGTGGATGCGCCATCCGCGCCGCAGTACATTGTTACCTCGCCCGACTATTTCCGTGGTCTTGAAAAGCTGCTGCAACAGCGCTCGCTGGATGATTGGAAGGTGTATCTGCGCTGGCAATTGCTCCACGGCTCGGCGCGCTTTCTCAACAAGGCCTTTGTGGATGAGAACTTTGATTTTTACTCCAAGACCCTTTTCGGTGCGCAGCAGCAGCAACCGCGCTGGCGGCGTTGCGTGCGCGCGGCAGACCGCGATTTGGGCGAGGCCCTGGGGCAGGCTTATGTGGACCGCGCCTTTGGAGCAGAGAGCAAAGAGCGCGTGCTGAAGCTGGTCAACGACATCAAAGCGGCCTTGCACCAGGACCTTCTGTCGCAGGAGTGGATGTCGGCGGCCACCAAACAGCAGGCTGTAACCAAGCTGCAGGCGCAGCTCGAGAAAATTGGATATCCCAACCAGTGGCGCGACTACTCCAGCGTGCAAATTGGGCGTAACAGCTACCTGCAAAATGTTCAGCAGGCCTCGGCGTTTGAATTTCGCCGCTGGGTCAACAAAATCGGTCAACCCGTGGACCGCGCCGAGTGGGGCATGACTCCGCCTACCATCAACGCGTATGAAGACCCGCAGACCAACACTATCAACTTCCCGGCCGGCATTTTACAGCCTCCATTCTTTGACAAGGAGCAGGATGATGCGGTGAACTACGGCGCCATCGGCACCATCATCGGACACGAGAGCATCCACGGATTCGACGACCAAGGGCGCAAGTTCGATGCGCAGGGCAATCTTCACGACTGGTGGACAGAACAGGACGCCAAAGAATACGACGCGCGGGGTAAGTGCATCGCCGATGAGTATACCCAGGAAATTCCCGAGGCGGGCGTCAAGCAAAATGGGCTTATGACCCAGGGCGAAGACACGGCCGACAACGGCGGCATCCATCTGGCTTTCATGGCACTGGAATCTGCGCTGGCGCGCGAAGGCAAAGACCTGGACGCCAAGTCGAGCGATGGTTGGACGCCCCGGCAACGTTTCTTTCTTGCCGACGCCAATTCCTGGTGTGCCAATGAACGTCCTGAACTGATGCGGACCCAGGTACTGACCAATCCCCACTCCATCGCCAAATACCGCATCAACAACGTGGTGGCCAACATGCCGGAATTCCAAAAGGCGTTTAGCTGCAAGAAAGGCCAGCCTATGGTGCATGAGAATGCCTGCCGGGTGTGGTAATTGAGCCATTGAATCATTGGGTCATTGGGTCATTGGGTCATTGAAAATTGGTAATCGGGTAATTTGAAGAGGTACGAAGTCTGAAGTTCGAAGTACGATTTACGATTGTCGATTTACGATTTTTGAATCTTACTTCGTACTTCGTAAACCGTACTTCTCAATTGCCTTTGTGTCCTTCGTGTCCTTTTGTGGTTTATCATCCCTATCGTCAGGAAAAGATTTGATTCACCACGGAGACACGGAGGCACGGAGAGATGGAAATAAAAAAAGTTGGTGTGCTGGGCTGCGGTTTGATGGGCTCCGGCATTGCCCAAGTTAGCGCAACGGCCGGGTTGGAGACGATTGTCCTCGAAGCTGAGCAGTCCTTCATTGACAAAGGCTTTGCGCGCATTGAGAAGTCCCTGGCCAAGCTGGCGGAAAAGGGAACAATCAAAGAAACGCCGGCAAGAGTCCGCACTCGCCTGCAGGGGACTACACGCAAAGAAGATTTGGCCGGCTGCGACCTCATCATCGAGGCCATCGTTGAGAACCTGGAAGAGAAGCGTAAGATATTTGCTGCTCTTGACGGCATTGTAAAATCCGACGCCATCTTCGCCTCTAATACCTCATCAATCTCCATTACCGCGCTGATGACCAGCACCAAGCGCCCGCAACGCTTTGTCGGACTGCACTTTTTCAATCCGGTGCCGCTGATGCAGTTGGTGGAAGTTGTCCGGACCATCGCCACGGCGGATGATGTCTACGAGAGCGCTGTGGCCTTTGGGGAAAAAGTCGGCAAGGTGCCGGTGCGGACTTCCGATAAGCCCGGCTTTATCGTTAACCGCCTGCTGGTGCCCTATCTGCTGGATGCTATCCGCGCTTATGAAGAAGGCGTGGGCTCGATCCCCGATATTGATAACGCCATGAAGCTGGGCTGCGGGCATCCTATGGGGCCGTTCACTCTGCTGGATTTCGTAGGCCTCGATACCACCTACTACATCACCCATGTAATGTATGAAGAATTCAAAGAGCGCCGCTTCGCCGCGCCTCCGCTGCTCAAGCGCCTGGTCCTTGCCGGCTGGCATGGACAAAAAACCGGTAAAGGGTTCTATGATTATGCGGACCCGAAGAACCCAGTGCCGGGGAAGTTTCTTTAACCGCAGAGGACGCGGAGAAGCGCAGAGGATTTTCGATTTACGATTTCTGATTGACGATTTTGACTTCGTATTTCCTTCAATGCCTTCGTAGTAGAGAGACGAGCAAGAATCTATGACTGAATTACAAAACCTGAAATTTGAGAAAAAAGATCAGATTGCCTACGTCACCATCAACCGTCCTGACAAGCTCAATGCCCTGAACCAGGCTGTGATGGGTGAGTTGCGCGACGTGTTCACCCAAATCAAAGACGACCCCGAGGTGCGGGTCGCCATCTTGACCGGCGCGGGCGAGAAAGCTTTTGTCGCCGGCGCCGACATTAACGAGCTGAACAAAAACAATTCAGTGGAAGCCAAGGCTTATACCCACAAAGGGCAGGCGGTGCTTGACCTGATTGAAAACCTGGGCAAGCCGGTGATTGCCTGCCTGAACGGCTATACCCTCGGCGGCGGATGCGAACTCGCCTTGGCCTGCAGCTTTCGCCTGGCCAGCGAGAATGCCAAACTAGGCCAGCCCGAGGTCAAACTGGGCATCACTCCCGGATACGGCGGCAGCCAGCGCCTGCCCCGGCTCGTAGGCAAAGGACTGGCGCTGCAGATCCTGCTCACCGGCGAGCAAATTACCGCGCAAGAGGCGCACCGCATCGGACTGGTCAATGAAGTCGTGCCGCTCACCGATCTGGTTCCTCGCGCTGAGGCCATTGCCAAGAAAATCATTGCCAACGCTCCCCTGGCGGTGCAGTACACACTGGAGGCAGTGAACAAAGGCATGGAGATGCCGCTGGCTGAAGGATTATTCCTGGAAGCCACTTTATTCAGTGTGGCTTGTGCTAGCGAAGATAAAAAGGAAGGAACATCGGCGTTTCTGGAAAAGCGGGCAGCGGTCTTTAAAGGGAAATAACTCTTACCACAGAGACACAGAGAATTGGGTCATTGAGTCATCGGGCCATTGGGTCATTGAAAGTTTGAAGTCCGAATTGCGATTTACGATTTTTGATTTACGAATTACGATTTACGCTGTGGTCCGAAAAAACCTGTTTTATTGAGGAAGTATTTTAAAAAATCAGAAAACAGCGATACTTCCAAAATCAGCAATCAAGAATCGTCAATCGTAAATTGAAACAATTTTTGTCATGAAGATTAAAGTCATTATCGCCGTTTTCTTTTTGTTCGTAGGACTGGCTTCGGCTCGCGACCAGATCAGCGACATCGAATTTTACGGATACAAAGGCATTGATATCGAAGCCTTACGCAAAGCGCTGCCTGTGCACGAAGGGGACAAGTATTCTGCAGAGACCGACCAGCAGATTCGGAGAGCGGTTAAACGAGCCACGGGCCACGAACCTACCTACGTTGGTGCCGTGTGCTGCGATGAGCAGGGCGATAATGTGCTCTTCATCGGGCTGGCGGGTGGGTCGAGCAAGAGTTTTGTCTATAACCCCGAACCGAAAGGCATGCTTCAGCTTTCCACAAAAATCATGGCTCTTGACCGCCAGTTGCAGGCGGCTGTGGAGGCGGCTGTGCGCAAGGGAGGTGACGGCGCCCAGGAGGACGACTCCAACGGTTACGCTCTCTTCAAAGACCCAGCCGCGCACACGATGCAACTCGCAATGCGCGACTATGCCCTGCAGCACCAGGACGAACTCTTGCGAGTATTAAAGTCGTCTTCCGATTCGGAGCAGCGCGCCATCGCTGCCAATGCTCTCGGCTATGCGCAGCAATCGCCAGAACAAATTGCTGCTCTGGTGTGGGCCATTCGCGATTCCGATGAAACTGTCCGGAATAATGCGGCCCGGGCGCTGGCGGTTTTGGCTTCCTCCAGCGCAGAGGTAGTAAAGCAGATTCCGGTCGAGCCCCTCATCGCTATGATTCATTCAGGGGTTTGGACCGACCGCAACAAAGCGACCATGTTGCTGAGCGCCATGACCGACGCAAGAGACCCCAAGCTGCTCGAGCAGTTAAAAACACAAGCCTTGGATGCGCTCATCGAGATGGCGACGTGGCGTTACGCCAGCCATGCATTCTTTGCAAAGATCATACTGGCGCGGATCGCCGGTGTTCCGGAAGAGCGCTTGATACAAGCGGCAACAGGGCCGGTGCAGGCGATCCTGGAACAATTGAGCCATTGAGTGATCGGATCATTGGGTCATTTGAAGAATTAGCAGTCCGGTAATTGCGTAATTGGAAAGCTAATCAGCCGATTAATCAATCGCACAATTAAATCAATCTCCCAATAGCACAATGACCCGATGAATCAATGACCCAATGATTCAATCTCCTGTGATAAAACAGTTCTTTGCCAACAAAGATTAAAATCGAGCACCCAGCGCCACCTTCCCTGAAAATAATCGAGGGCGGGTTGGACGCCAGCGGCCATTCGTTTGGCATTGTTGTCAGCCGGTTCAATGCGTTTATCACGGAGCGGCTTCTCGCCTCGGCCCTAGACGCCCTCCGGCGTACGGGCGCGAAGGATCGGGACATTCACATCGTCCGCGTACCTGGGGCCTTTGAGATTCCTTCGGCAGCACGAGCATTGGCGCAGACCGGCAAGGTGGATGCCATCATTTGTCTCGGCTGCCTGCTGCGGGGCGAGACCTCCAACTACGAGCACATTTGCGAAGAGGTCACGCGCGGCGTGGGCCAATCAGCACAAGAGACCGGCGTGCCGCACTCCTGGGGTGTGTTGACCTGCGACAACCTGGAACAGGCCATTGACCGCGCAGGACTCAAGAGTGGCAACAAAGGATTTGAAGCTGCTCTGGCTGCTGTGGAGATGGCGTCAGTGAAGAAAGCACTCAGCACTCCGCAGTCAGCACTCAGCCGGAAGAGAGCAGTCAGCAGTCAGCACTCAGCACTCAGTCCATCAAAGAGTATTGCTGGTAAAGGCAAAGGGCGTAAGCCGAGGACAAATAAGACACGCAAGAAGTAAGAAGTACGCAGTATCAAGTACGATTAGAATCGTGCTTCGTAATCGTCGATTGAACTTCTCAAGACACACCACACAATTTTCTGAAATATTGAAATATTAAGCTTAAGCTAATACCGGTTACTGGCAAACTGGCAACCGAGAACTGAGAACTGCTTTGGGTACCCGCCGCAAATCCCGTGAACTGACGCTGCAAATGCTCTTCCAGTCGGAGATGGGCAAGCAGGCGCCGGATGAGGTCCGCCGCACCTTCTGGTCACAGCGCGCCGATGTGGAAGAGGAAACACGTGGTTTTGCCGATGACCTGTTTCGCACCGCCACCGAGCGTACCGCCGAGATTGACGCCTTGATTCAGAAGCACGCCGAGCACTGGCGGCTGGACCGCATGGCGGCTGTGGATCGTAACATCCTGCGTGCAGCGGTGGCCGAGCTGATGGGCTATCCTGAAACCCCCAAGCCGGTGGTGATCAACGAGGCGCTGGAGATTGCCCGTAAGTTTTCCAGTCCGGAGTCGGTGCACTTCATCAATGGCGTGCTGGATAGCGCCGCCAAGGAAATCGGCAGCACGTAAGAGCGTCTTGCAGGAGTGATCGTATGATCCTCGCAGCCGACTCCATGATTTTTGTCGTTACGCCGCAGTTTCCCTGCGCAGGCCAATGTCGTAGTAGAGGATCATCGGAATCCACAGCCAGTTGGTCAGAAAGATAAGCAACAGGAGACGCCCGGGGACGTCGCCGGAAACGTATCCTATCGTAACCGCAAGGGCAGTTACGGTTTTTTCAATCCAGTTGTATTTGATCAATGCCGATTTTTTAACTACGTCACGGCTGGTTTCCCAGAACATACACCCGAACATGAAAACCATTCCCGACCAGAACCGAACAAGAAAGGGATAGTTGGGAACAGGTCCACCAAAGAGCAGGGCCATGCCTTTCGGATCAACCATCCCACGGACCGAAAGCATCCAGTTCATGATTGCATTAATACGAAAGAGCCATTGGGTCTGTTGCTGCAATGTCATATTCCACCAACCATTGTTCGATATATATGTTATATATATAACACAAAAGTATATGTGTATCTGGATATTGTCTCTATTGAGTTGACCCGGGCTGCGGTCTGTCACCCGGCTTTCACCAACTGTTGCCTGCGCTCACCAAAGTGAATGGCTGCAACTAGTTAACGCTAAAGTTCTTGCTATTCTCCCCACGGGAAAAGTACAATTCGCTCCATCTCCCCAGACCTTTGCCCAGGGAAGCAGTGTAAACATGTGAAAAGGTGGCCGTCAGCATTAAAGGTTTGGAACATCTGTCTTGATTTCCCGGATAAGCCGGGGGCATCAGGAAGGCCAATTCCACGTCCGCAAAATGCTTGCGCAGCCCTTGTAGTTCGCACAGAATACTGAGAACACATGAGTTTGACGATTGAGGTGGCCGGCAAAAGCGATGTGGGCTGTGTCCGCAAGAACAATGAGGACAATTTCGGCTACGATACTCGGTATGGCATCTTCGTTGTATGTGATGGTATGGGTGGACAGGCTGCCGGTGAAGTTGCAAGTAAAATGAGCGTGGACGTGATGCTGGACTTCTTCCGCCAGAACAATGGCAGTTTGCCGCCGGATGCGCACAAGTTCGAAGGGGTAAGCGAGCGGGCCAACGCCCTGGGCAATGCCATCGCTAAAGCCAACGCTACGGTGTATCAGGCCTCACGCAAGGGGCGTAGCGAGCATGCAGGCATGGGGTCCACCATCGCCAGCGTGCTGCTGCGCGATAAATTTTTGTCGGTCGGGCATGTGGGCGACAGCCGTGTGTATCTGATCCGCGAGGACCAGATCCAGCAGTTGACCAATGACCACTCGCTGGTCATGGAGCAGGTGCGGCGCGGTCTCATGACACAACAGGAGGCTGAAAAATCGGAGATCCAGAATATTATCCTGCGGGCGCTGGGCTCGGAAGAGAAAGTCGAACCCGATTTGCAGGATGTCATCTGCCAGCCGAATGACGTTCTGCTTTTGGCCAGTGATGGGCTTACCAAACTGGTCAACGACAAGAGCATTCTGGCAATCGTGCAGCACGAGTCCTCGCTGCAGCGTGCTTGTGAGCAACTGGTGGAAACCGCCAAAAAACAGGGCGGCGATGACAACATTACGTGCCTGCTCGTCCGGCTGGTTGAGCTGCCGTGGTACAGGAGAATTTTTTCACGCAAGAAGGGGAGTCAACAATGGCAAAACTCTATCTGAAGTTCGAAACCAACGTGCTCAAAGAAGTTGCGGTGGGGCAAAAGGGAATCGTGACCATCGGCCGTTTGCCCGACAACATGCTTCAGATTGATAACCTCGCTGTCTCCGGCCATCACTGCAAGGTGTACTGGGACTCCGACCACTACGTTATCGAAGACAACAGTAGCCTGAATGGCACCTACGTCAACAATCAGCGGGTCAACAAACAGTCACTGAAGGACAACGATTCCATCCTGATTGGCAAGCACATTGTGATCTTCCGCGACGAGTGGCACGAAGAGGCCCCCGCCGGCAAGGCGAAGGCAGCTATGCCCGCGTTACCCAAGATGGAAGCCACCGTGGTTCTGGATACAAAAAAAGCAAAAGAAATGCTTGCGCAGGCCCGTGCACAACAAGCCGCCACTCCGCCGGAGACCCCTGCTCCTGCTCCCACTGAAGGCGCGGAAGCCGCTCCGCCGCCCAAGCCGGCACCAGTAGCGGCAGCACCTTCGACTCCCACCGGGACATTGACCGTGCTGGAAGGCAAGACCGATGAGCCGCGTTACCTGCTGAACAGCAAACTGACGGTAATTGGTGGTTCAAAAATGGCCACGATCAAGCTCAAAGGCTCGCTGTTTAAATCGCCGCCTGACGTGGCTGCCATGATCAGCAAGGGCGAGACGTCATACTTCATTGCGTCTCAGGACAAGAAGACCCCGGTCAAGATCAACGGAACCGAGGTCGCCCATCGCCAGGAGTTGAATGAGGGTGACGTGATCGAAGTCGCGGGTGTCAAGATGAGTTTCGCCATGCAGGGCTAATAGGCGGTTAAATTCAGACAAGGACGCATGTACATGCGTCCTTTTTTGTTTGCCGGAAGCGCGGAATGCTCATATCGTAGTCAGTCATGCAATGTCCTACTTGCGGCACTGAGGTTCAAATCCAGCAGGGTTTTTGCCCACGCTGCGTCACCTTCATTGGGATGCCGGGAGAAGTGCCACCACAGGGCAAGAAGCCAAGACTCTGGCCCCTGCTTTTCGGCCTGCTGCTGTTCGTACTCCTGGCTACCGTCATTCCGGCGTGGCTTCTTTGGAAATACGGTCTCTTTCGCCAGCGGCCGCAAGTATTGAGTGGACCGGTGGGGTTGAAGCAATCCCATGTGCCGGCGGAACTCAGCGAGCTTCACGGCGAGGGAGAGATTTATTTCGTGCCGCTGGGGAAGCAGGTGGTCGCACCTGAATCTTTGATACAGCACTACAAGAGCAAATTCAATCTCACAATTCATTTGCTCGCTCCCTTAGGTCTGGAGAGAAGAACATTTAACCCAGACCGCAAGCAGTACGATGCAGATGAAATGGTCGAACAGATCAAGCGTGCTTACCCGGATTTGGCCAAGGACCCCAAGGCCGTGATCATCGGCCTGACAGACCAAGACATCTATATTTCCGATTTTAATTGGAAGTTTACGTACAGCTATCGCACATTTGGACCCCTTGAAGAAGCGCGCTTTGGGCTAGTTTCGACTCGCCGCATGGATGACGTTTTTTGGGGCGATCCTCCGCACCCGGAACGGATAGAGCTTCGTGACCGGCAGATGATTACCAAGTACATTGCTGTCTTGTATTTCAGGCTGCCCTTGAGCAGCGATCCGGAAAGCCTGCTTTATCAACCGTTCACCCCCGATGGAAGGCCTGACGATCTTTGGGAATCGGATGTGCATCCTGAAGACTCGGTTTTTGGTTTGCACACGACTGACTTCTGCCTGGGCTTTAGCTATTCTCCTCGTGAAGGGAAGATGATGGACTACGGCCCCGAAGGCGAGTGCAATCTTCTCACCCAGGCTAGGACCGATGTAGAGATGTTGCGAATCTATCCCAAGAATGGGGACATCACTTTTTACAAAACGGATTTCGAGATTCCCGGCCAGCCGCCTATTATCTTTCAACGCATTTCTCTTCAGGGATACAAAGTGAGTGGCGCGTTCGGATTGGGGGGAAGCCACATCTATGACAGATACTTGAGCACGAACAATACCGCGGTCATGCATGATGTCGAACTCGTGTACCCCGATGGTGATCGCCGGCATTTCGTGCGCACGAGCCCCGGTCGTGGATCGATGCTGGGCATGACCTTCAGGGGCGAAGATGGCGAATATGAAGATTCGAAACTGACCAAGGAAAGCGAAGAAAAGCTCACTATCAAGCTTATAGATGGACGATCATATTCTTACCTTGCGTGTGCCGGTAAATCTCAGTGTCATAACTACGAGAGTGGGTATAAAGATGCAGAAGGAAACGAATTGAAGTACACACGTGGCGCCGGTCAATTTCTTACGGCCATCGCGAGCAAAAATGGTTCCTTGACCTTGAAGTATGACCCGAAGTTGCGGATCACTGAAATTCAAGATCAAAATAAACACCATGTGCTCTACCAATACGACGATGCCGGATATTTGTCCAAAGTTACCTCTGACGATGGAACAGTAACTACCTATGAGCACGGTGAGGGTGGACACACTCTTAACATTTCGGTCGCCAGCATACACCATTCCAAAACCATGATCTTTACTGCAGAATTCGATGGGGAAGACAGAATTGTAAAAGCAACCATACCCGACGAGGGTATTTATACCTTTCAATATGAGACCTCAGGCAAGCAGATGATATCAGTTCTCATGACATCGCCCGATCGGAAAAAAGTTCGCATCTCATATAACGAAGACTCTTGCGTAGCACGCTCGGAGAAGTGAGTTCTCTCCAGTCCTTTTGAGCGCGGAATTGGGCGCTGTTACAATTCTCAGTTTTCAACACAGGAAGGTTCTTTCGTGGACATCAAAACCGTAGGCATTCTAGGTGCAGGCACAATGGGCAACGGCATTGCTCATGTCTTCGCCAAAGCCGGCTTCAACGTAGTTTTGTGCGATGTGCAACAGCAATTCCTCGACCGCGCCCTCGAAACCATTGCCAAAAACCTGGAGCGCGAGGTAGCGAAAAATAAGATCAGCGCCCAAGAGAGCGCCGCCGCACTGCAACGGATCCAAGCCGTCACCGAACGCTCCATGCTGAAAAGATGTGATCTCGTTGTGGAAGCGGCAACGGAAAAATTTGAAGTCAAAGCAGGCTTGTTCCGCGAGATGGATTCTCTCTGCCGGCCAGAGGTGATTCTTGCCTCCAATACCTCTTCCATCTCAATAACAAAACTCGGGGCACAAACCCAGCGTCCCGACAGGGTGATTGGGATGCACTTCTTCAATCCCGTGCCGGTGATGAAGCTAGTGGAGGTGATTCGCGGGCTGGCCACATCCAACGAAACCTTCACCGCGATCAAGGCGCTGACCGAAAAGCTGGAAAAGACCCCAATCGAGGTCAATGACGCGCCGGGATTCGTCTCCAATCGCGTGCTTATGCCGCTGATCAATGAGGCCATCTACACAGTCATGGAAGGCGTGGCCACTCCCGAGGCCGTAGATGAAGTTTTCAAGTTGGGCATGAATCATCCTATGGGTCCGCTTACGCTGGCGGATTTTATCGGTCTCGATGTTTGCCTGGACATCATGCGCGTGCTGCACAACGGGATGGGCGATCCTAAATATCGTCCCTGCCCGCTCCTGATCAAAATGGTGGATGCAGGCTGGCTGGGGCGAAAAAGCGGACGAGGATTCTATCAGTACTGACAAATCTTCCAGCAGCCGGTTGCCAGTAGCCGATGAACAAAGTAAGAAGCAGGAAGTACGAAGTGAGAAGTAACACTTAGGAAATCGTACTTCGAAATTCGTCAATCGAACTTTGCAACCAACCCCACACTCTTGGGGAAACAGCCTAACTCTTACTGTTAACTAATCTGTTACTATCGCGAAAGCGCAATTCCCGCTATTCTGCGTGCAATGGTGCGCATTACCGTACTGGCCAGCGGCAGCAAAGGAAACTGTGCCGTGGTGGCCTCTTCTACCACACGTATTCTTGTGGATGCCGGTCTTTCCTGTCGTGAAATCCTGAATCGCATGCGGCAAACGGGAGAAGATCCTGAAGCGCTGAGCGCAATCGTCATTACCCATGAACATGCTGATCACATCGGTGGCCTCAAGGTACTGGCTCGCAAGCTGAAAGTGCCGGTTTATATGACCGGGCCCACCCACAAGGCGTGGTTTCGCTTGATCAAGAATGAAGCTAAACGTGCCGATCGGGAGGCACGAGACCTAGAGCGGTTGGAGTTTTTCGAGGCCGGGCACAATTTCCAGATCGGCAATGTGACGATCATGCCCTTTACTATTCCGCACGACGCGGTCGATCCTGTTGGTTTTACCTTCAAGGTGGATGGAGTGAAGGTAGGAATCGTAACCGACTTGGGATATATAACTCCGAACGTTAAAGAACACATTCGGGCATGTGACATCCTGATGATCGAGTCGAATCACGATGTGGAGATGTTAAAGATAGGTCCCTATCCATGGTCTGTGAAGCAGCGCATCCTCGATCGTACCGGGCATCTTTCGAACGATGCCCTCGCAGAATTTTTCCGCAAAGATTATGATGGAGGTGCTGCGTTCCTCATCCTGGCGCATCTCTCGGAGCAGAACAATCTTCCTGAGATTGCGCGCATGGTGGCGGAGCGGGCGCTGGGCCGGCATGCCAGTCTCTTTCAGCATCGCCTGCTGCTGGCCTTACAATCGCAGCCCCTGGAATCATTGACCCTGTAATCAGGGCAATGGTCTTCAGCCAATGAACTGCAATGCGAAACCACAAATGTATTGACCGTGTAGTAGGGCGCATCCTGGCAGGATGGCGCTACGATATCAGTGGGATTGCTCCCGAGATGCGCGGCGACTACGAGGAGCACCTGGCGCAATGCCAGCATTGCCGCTCCAAGCGCGTGCTGCATCGCGTGATTGATTTCGGACTGATCACGATCGCCACAATTTCTGCCGCAATTTTTCTGCTTGCCTTCAGCCTGGTGCGCCATTATTCGCCCAGCCATGTGGTGATTCTCGAGTTGATCGCTCTGGCAGGATTTTTATTTTCCAGCCTGATGTGGATCATTGTCGCGGTCGCGACGCCGGTCCCGGTCATGCTGATTGGCGCTGCCAAAGAAGGCGCCCGCCGTATGCATGAGCGCCTGCCGCAGGAAATCCGCGAACGCTTGCCGCTAAAGCCCGATGCCGAATAACGCAAAAGCTCGTACTGCCGTCGCCCGCATCCAGGAGTTGCACAAAGAAGCTTTTGCGGGCAACGCGTGGCATGGGCCATGCCTGCTGGAACTGGTGCGCGATATTCATGTCGATCATGCTGCGGCCAAGCCCATTGCTCATGCGCACAGTATCTGGGAGATCGTGCTGCACATCACCGCCTGGCAGGATGCAGTCCTGAAGAGGCTCAACGGAGAAGCGGTGAACCTAAACGGCGACCAGGACTGGCCACCGGTGAGCGATAACAGCGAAGCGGCATGGGAAAAGGCCGTTCAGCAATTGAAAGACGGGCACAAAAAGCTGGCGAAAAGAATCTCCACCCTCATTGATGCCGATCTGCTGAAAAAGGTCCCAGGCCGCAAACACACCGTGTATAAGACCCTGCATGGGGTTATCCAGCACAATCTGTATCACGCCGGGCAGATTGCTGTTCTGAAAAAATCTGAGAGATAGTTTCGAGTTTTGGATTCAGAAAAAAAAATCTAAACCGCAGAGGACGCGGAATAACGCAGAGGTTTTAAAAACTCGAAACTATGTCTCCAGCGCCCCGACCAGGTCGGTAATTCTCTCTACACGGTGCTCGATGCACCAGGCGCGCACACCCTCCACGATTTTTTCCGTGGCGCAGGGATCCCAGTAATTTGCGGTGCCTACCTGGACAGCGGCGGCGCCGGCCAACATAAACTCGATGACATCTTCGGCGGTGGCGATGCCGCCCAGACCGATTACAGGGATATCTACCGAATGCGCAGCCTCGTACACCATGCGCAGCGCGATAGGCTTGATAGCGGGGCCGCTGAGTCCGGCGGTGATATTGGAGATGCGTGGCTTGCGCGTCTCGGCATCAATGGCCATGGCGACAAAAGTATTGACCAGAGAAATGGCGTCAGCGCCGGCGTTTTGTGCGGCGTGCGCCATGCGCGGAATGCTGGTTACATTGGGTGAGAGCTTCACGATGACCGGCCGTGGGTGGGCTGCGCTCTTGGCAGAGACCACGACTTCTTCCAGGAGCACCGGGTCGCTGCCAAAGGTAATTCCGCCATGCGAGGTATTCGGGCAGGAGACATTCAGCTCATAAGCCGCGATGCCCTCACCTTCGTTGAGGATGCGGATGACGGCTTCATAATCCTGACGGGTATAGCCGAAGACGTTGCAGATCACTACGACATCATTCTTCTTGCGAAGCAAGGGAAGTTTTTCTTCTACGAAGGCGCGGGCGCCGATGTTTTGCAGCCCAATCGAGTTGAGCATACCGGCGGCGGTCTCGAAGATGCGTGGCGGCGGGTTGCCGGGCATGGCTTCGCGTGACAATCCCTTGCTGACAAAGCCGCCCAGCTTTTCCAGGCTAACGATATCTTCAAACTCGATGCCATAGCCAAAGGTCCCGCTGGCCGCGATCACCGGATTCTTGAGTTCGATGCCCGAAAATTTAATGCTCAAATCGGGGAATGGACCCGAATTGGACTTCGCTTTGGCTTTGGCAGCAGTCTTATCGGCGGCCTCGGTGGCCGTAGCAGGGCTTTGGGGTTGTGTCTTCGTGGTTAAGTTGGCACTCATGCCTGTTGCGAATCTCTCCGATTAATTTTTATCAGATGAAACACACGTACCGTAAGTATAAGCGTTGCTCCACAAATTTTCCTTGCATTGTTACCTGTAGGGAATAGAAAATTACGCAACTACTTTTCACAAAACAAGCCGGGAAAACCCCTAAGGGGCTTTCCTGCCCCTGTGTTCTTCCGGCAGCAATAGGAGAGCTGAACTGTGAGAAAAACTCTGGCCACACTCGTCTTGTTTGCGCTGACACTCTTGCCATGGATAGCGCAGGCCCAACAGTCACAAACCCAACCAGCAGCACCGCAAAAGGGAACCACGGCAAAGCGGGGATCGGGGACCGGGAAGAAGATGACACAAGCGGCGAAGGCGCCTTTCGGGGAAATGGCCGAGGAGGCCGGCTGCAAGATCCTGAACAAGGGCAAGCGGGGGCAGATTTGCTTTTACGATGTCACCCCTTTTCGTCCTGAAATCCAAGCCGCGCTTGCTCCCGATAAGCCTATTTACATTTCCGAACGCAAGCATGAGACCCTCATGTGGCACAAGGGAGGCGGCATGGGCTTTCATGTTACTGGCATCGAACTGAAGGCGGGCCAAAACGCCCACTGCCCCAAGCAGGCGTTTGACAATGATTTCAAGGATGACGACACGGAGGAGTGGCATGATGTAATTTCGTCGGGCATGCCGAATCATTTAGCCGCGCTTTATCAGTGCGAGTACAAAACCCATTTCAAGTGGAAAGACGGCAAACGAGGCGACCCCCACATCATCATTGGCGACCCGGGCGGCCCCTAGAGCCAAAAAACTCAGTTCAAGACTGGAGCCGGATTGTGATTGGAAGGCGTGTTTGTGCCTGCCGGCTCCGGATACTTTGGTTCCGGAAATAACCAAGCGACAACGAAGGTGGGAGCGCAAGGACCGCGCCTTGTCCCACAGTTTTTCTTGCGTTGTTACCTGTGTGAATAGAAAATTACGCAATTACTTTTCACAAAACAAGCCGGGAAACCTTAAGGGGCTTTCTGCCTCTGTGTTTCTTCCGGCAGGAACAGGAGAGTTGATCTTTGAGAAAAACTCTTGCCACACTCGTCTTCTATACGCTGGCGCTTGGAGGATGGATCCTGGCGCAGGCACAACAGGCACAACCAGCACCGCAAATACCAGCCAGTACGAAACCGAAACCTGCGGTCGGGAAGAAGGTACAGCGCGTTACGGGGACCATGTTAGAAACCGCTGGCTGCGCGATTCTAAACAAGGGCAAGCATGGGCAGATTTGCTATTACGATGTGACCCGGCTTCGTCCTGAAAAAGCTGCAGCCATGGGCCCCGATGTTCCTATTTTCATCTCAGTCCGCAACCATGACACCATCTTTTGGCATAGTGGCGGAGGCGCACAGTTTCACGTGATTGGCATCGAACTGAAACCTGGCCAGAACCCGCATTGCCCGAAGCAGGCATTTGAAAATGCTTTCAAAGATGACGACAAAGAGCCATGGCATGACGTAGTTTCATCGGGCATGCCCATTCCCCTGGCCGGTCATTATGGGTGCATCTATAAAACCAAGATTAAGTGGAAAGACGGCACACAGGGCGATCCGCACATTATCATTGGCGACGACAATTAAAAGAGCAGTTTTCTGTTGTTGATTCTCAGTCTTGGTTCAGGACCGGATTCGGGTTGCTATGGGAAGACGCGGCTGCACCTTCCGGCTCCGGATACTTTGCTTCCGGATATAACCAGGCGACAACGAGGGCTGCTAGCGCGAGGACCACAAAGGCCAGCAAGCTGCCCTCGGGGCCGACTGAGCCCCCGGTCAGCCATTTTGGACCTTCCAGGCGGGAGTTGAATAGATGTCCCACGGCAGGCTGCCCACTATCAGGTACGCCATACAAAAAAGTCTGGGCATAGTCCCAGGCAGCATGAAAGCCGACGGCGAACCATAGGTCTCCAGTGCGACGCAGGGTCAGGCAGAAAAACAGACCGACAGCGACTACGGCAGCCAACCCGACCGGCGACTCGCCGGGATTGGTTCCATGCAGAGCACCGAAGAACACTGAGGTCAAAATGGCTGCGGGCCAGAAGCGCATCCCACGGGTGAGAATGAACTGCAGGTATCCGCGAAACGAATATTCTTCCCAGATGCCCACCATAAGGAATGCAACCGCCCACAGCACGGTGTAGTAGAGCAATGCACGGCCCGAGAGCGCGACGGGGCCAAAATAAAAGCCCTGAAGTCCCCGAATGGCCAGCAAGAGTACCGTCAAGGACACAAAACCCACCACCACTCCTACCCAAAAGGTGCTCCTGAAGGCGCGCCTTGCCGGCAGGCCGTAGGAATCAATGGAACGGTGTTCCATCCGGCAGATGGCAATCATCGTAAGAAACAGGGCCAGAAGACTGAGTGCTTCGCTGGTAAGTACGAATTCAGGAGAGAAGGAACGATGTTCCTTAAAAAAAGAAGGCGCAATTATTCGAAAGAAAACTGAAACAAAGAGAAGGGTTGCAAAGGATAGCGCCAGGAATATCAGCACTCGCCAGCCGGCGCGCAGCCCGTGAGGTCCCAGGAAGATTCCACCATGGCGCTGAGGAGCAGAGGGTACTGGCGGGCCGAAGGGAGGCTCTCCAGGTGGCGGCGAAAGAGAAGGGTTCGAGGTCTCGTCCAAAGCTGCACCTCTGCGTGGCAAAGTATTTTCAAGCCGGGAACGGCAGAACAGAAAAATTCTACAAACGCGTCAATTGTCTCATACGGCGTACCGCCTCTCTTGTGCTGTGATCAGGCGGTGTACGGTGGTGAAAAATCGGTCTTTCCGGTAGATTAAATCTCTTATGCTCGATTTGGGATTCGTACGTGACAACCTGTCTCTGATTGAAGAGAAACTGCGCCAGCGGGGAATGGACCCGGCTGAAGTATTAAAGGACTTTCTCGCGTTGGACGCCGAGCGCCGCCGCCTGATCACCGTGGCGGAGACGCTGAAAGCCAAGCGCAACCGCGCTTCCGAGGAGATTGCGCGGCTGAAGAAAGAAAAGCAGGATGCCGGCGCGGGCGTCCTTATGGCAGAGACCAAAGAGCTGCGCACCCAGGGCGAAGAGGCTGAAAAACAAGCCGCACAAAAAGAGGAAGAGCTGCGCGATATTATGGCGCGCATCCCGAATGTTCCTCACGCCAGTGTACCGGTGGGCAAGAGTGCGGAAGAGAATGTTGAGGTGCGCCGCTGGGGCACGCCTCCGAAATTCGATTTCACTCCCAAGCCGCACTGGGAGCTGGGCGAGCAGTTAGGTGTGCTCGACATGGAGCGCGCCGCCAAGCTTTCGGGCGCACGCTTTGCCGTCTACTGGGACCTGGGGGCTAAGCTCGAACGTGCCATTGCCAACTTCATGCTCGACCTTCATACCCGCGAGCACGGATATACGGAAGTCCTGCCTCCCTACATGGTCAACTCTGCTTCCATGTACGGAACCGGGCAGTTGCCCAAATTCGCTTCAGATTCGTTCAAGTGTGAGAATGTGGACCTTTGGCTGGTACCAACCGCCGAAGTTCCCGTGACCAATCTTTACCGCGACGAGGTGATCGAGGCCGCCCGCTTTCCGCTCAGCATCACGGCTTACACTCCATGCTTCCGCAGCGAGGCGGGGTCGTATGGCAAGGATGTGCGTGGCATTATCCGCCAGCATCAGTTTCAGAAGGTTGAGCTGGTGAAATTTGCGCGGCCGGAGACCTCCTACGACGAACTGGAAAAGCTGACCAACAACGCAGAAACCGTATTGCAAAAGCTGGGATTGCACTATCGCGTCATGGCTCTGTGTACAGGAGACATCGGGTTTTCTGCGGCCAAGACCTATGATCTTGAAGTCTGGCTGCCGGGGCAGCAGCTCTTCCGTGAAATTTCTTCCTGTTCGAACTTTGAGGCCTTCCAGGCGCGGCGGGCGAATATCCGCTGGCGTCCGGAGGGCGGCAAGAAATCAGAGTTTGTGCATACCCTGAATGGCAGCGGATTGGCCGTCGGGCGCACATGGCTGGCCATCCTTGAGAATTACCAGCAGGCCGATGGCAGCGTGCTCGTTCCTCCAGCGCTGCAGCCATATATGGGCGTGGAGCGCATTACCGCCAGAAAATTGTAGCCCAGCGAAACCTTCCGGAACTTGCGATGAAAAAGAGTTCTCGTCCCAAATTCGCGCGCCCCTCCGAAGAGATGCAGCAATGGTCCGCCTTACTGGGCGCAGAGCTTGAGTCTTAGCCGGCGATCACTTCGCGGCGCATGTTCGGAATGACTGCCTTCTACAGCAAAGGCGTGATCTTCGCCGCGCTGCCGCGGACGAGATCGTTTAACACCCCGCGCTCGGTGGCATTCAAGCTGTACAACAAGACTCCGAAGCTTCGAAAACTTCTGGAACGAGACCAACGGCTGCCGCACCCCCTCAGAGAAGACGCGCACTGGATTACCTTTGAGTTGAACGACGAAAAGGATCTCAAGGGTGCTTTGCAGTGGCTCAGTCGGGCGTACCAGGGAGCCAAGACCCCATATCCCTGAAGCGGAAGAACTATGCACTGGCAGGTAAAATTTTTAATATTCCTGGAATCTTTCCGCCTTACAATAGCCACATACTTCCCTTAAAAAGTTTCCCGAAAGCGGGAATGCCAATGCTGGACGTGTGCAAGTCGAAAAGTAGCCGGACGCGCATGTGCGTGCTGCTCGGGTTGACGCTGGCGCTTGCTGGTCCCTCTGCGCGGTCTTCTACGGCGCAGGCCTCCCCGGCTGCGTCCTGCAATGTGCCTCTGGTCTCGGCCACCCAAAAGACAAAACCAACTGCCAAAGCCGTAAATGATCCTTCTACAGCTCTGCTCGAAGCGGCGGAGAGTGACGACCTGAAAGAGGCACAAAGGCTGCTGCACAAAGGAGCTGATGTGAATGCTCGCGATGCGCACTGCGGCACTCCGCTGATGATGGCGGCTGGCAACTCCGATCCCGCCATGGTGCAGGCGTTTCTCAAAGCCGGGGCCGACGTCAATGCCCAGGACGTTGCCGGCTGGTCCGCATTGCTCACCGCAGCCGACACCGGCAACTCTGATGTGGTGCAACTGCTTCTGGCCAACAAAGCGGCAGTCAACTTAACCGACGCCAACGGCTGGTCTCCGCTGATGGCGGCAGTATTGGGTGGGAACCTGGAAGCAGTGCAGTCGTTGCTGCATGGGGGAGCCGATTTCACTTTGGCCGACAAAAACGGCGACACCGCCCTTATGTTTGCCGCTGCCGAAGGCAATCTGGATATTGCCGCCACGCTGGTGGAAGTGATTCATTCACGAAATCGAGCAGGGGCTGGGCAATCCAATACTTCGCAGGAGCAAGCGTTGCTCAATGTTCAGGACAACGCTGGATGGACAGCCCTGCACCATGCTGCTTCGCGCGGACATTCGCAGGCAGTGTTGCTGCTGTTGACTGCCGGCGCACAGGTGGATGTACCGAATCATTTTGGCTGGACGCCCCTTATGATCGCTGTGGAAAATGGCGATGTCATGACCGTGGGCGCACTGCTCAGTCAATCCGCCAACGTGAACTATACTGCCCCGGATGGAGAAACCTCGCTTTATCTGGCGGCCGCCCACGGCAACGCCACGGTTGCCAGCCTGCTCCTTAACCGTGGCGCAAACCCCAATGCTCCTCACAGAGACGGGCGCACGCCTTTGATGGCGGCCGTGGAGCAAGGGAATTCAGAGATAGTGCAGGCCTTAATTGCCCACGGCGCCGACGTCAATGCCGTGACTGGCTCTGGGGCCAACGTTCTGGCGGTAGCGGCCAGGCGTCCGGCAAACAACGAGATCGTTGGGTTGTTGAAACAGGCCGGCGCGAAATAGGAGTTTTGATTCCTAAACAAAAACGAAAGGGAGAGAAACAATGCCAAACAAGATGTCAAAAGGTTTTTATATCGGTGGATATATCACAGGTTTTGTCTTATCTACGATCCTGTTCATCATTGCATATGTTGCCGTTCTCTTTTCTGTTTCCCAGCATCCCAACGATCCGCCCCTCATGGCGCTTGGGCTGATGGGGATTGCCATGCTTCCTCTCCTTCTTTGCGTCGTGGTCTACTGCATGTTTATCTACCGCATGTGGGCGGCAATTCAGGATGGCCAGGCGCGTATGACACCCGGCAAGGCTGTCGGGTTTATGTTCATCCCGTTCTTTAATCTTTATTGGATTTTCCCTGTATTTCAGGGGTTCGCACAGGATTACAACAAATACATTGCGCGGCGTCAGCTCAACCTGCCGCGCCTGGATGAGCAGCTTTTCCTGTTCTATCCCATCTCAATCTTGTGCACGATTATTCCTTTTCTGGGCGGTCTGATCGCACTCGTAAGTGTTGTGTTACTGATACTCATCATCGTAAAAACATGTGATGCCGTCAATGCTCTGGCCACGGCGCGGCAAGCGCCCATGACCATGCCGAACGCGGCGGGGTGACTTCCAAGCCCTCAGTAAATTTTTGTAAATTTTCAGACAGCGCGGGTTCTTTTGGTACCATCAGAGTAATGCCGTCGCGCAAAGCTCATCCGGTGACACGGCGGAACTCCTCTCGTACGCCCGAGACCGAACTGGTAATCATTACCGGCATGAGCGGTTCGGGCAAAGCCTCTGTCCTGAAGGCATTTGAAGACCTGGGCTATTACTGCGTGGATAACCTGCCCATCGAACTCATTCCCCGCTTTGCCGAAATCGCGCAAGACCACTCCCAGATTGAGCATACCGCCCTGGTGGTGGATATCCGCGAGGGCAGCGGCCTTGACCGGTTTCCAGCAATACTGAAATCGATCAAGCGCTCCATGACGACGACGGTCTTGTTTCTGGAAGCGTCTGACGAGGTCCTGGTACGCCGCTTCAGCGAGACCCGCCGGCCGCATCCGCTGAGCGATCTGCCGGTGAAGACTGCCATTGCGGACGAGCGCAGGCGCTTGCAGCCCATTCGCAAGCTGGCCGACATGGTGGTGGATACCTCCAGGCTTAACGTGCACGAGTTGCGGGCTCACGTGATTGACCGCTTTCGTCCGGAAGCCAACGACAGGAATATTTACATCTCGTGTGTGAGCTTTGGCTACAAGCAGGGTGTGCCGCAGGATTCCGACCTGGTTTTTGATGTGCGTTTTTTACCCAACCCGCATTTCGTTCCCGAACTGCGGCCCTTCACCGGACGTCACCCTAAAGTCGCCAAATACATCCGTTCTTTTCCGCAGACCCAGGAATTTATTGGCCGTATCCGGGACCTTCTGGTGTATTTGTTGCCGCACTATATCCGGGAAGGGAAGAGCTATCTCACCATCAGCTTCGGCTGCACCGGCGGACAGCACCGCTCAGTCATGATTGCCGAGGAGATCAAAAAGCTACTGGTGACGGCGGGCTACAAGGTCAAAGTTACCCACCGAGACAGCCCAAAGTGATTGAAGAAGTTTGAAGTACGAAGTAAGAATTACGATTATAAGGTTTGGTAATACTTTCGCTCCTAACCTTCTAACTTCTGACTTCGTACTTCTTAAATCACTCAATCCCCAGTAGAATTGAAGTTTGATTTCTGCGCGTCGAACCTTAATTTTTGGGAAGCTTGAGCAGGTGCTATGCAACAACTAAAGCGGCTGCTACGCTATGCCCGTCCTTACCGGCTGCAGCTTGTCGCCTCGGTGGTGATGATGGCGCTGGTAGGTGCGCTGGATGCTTTCCGCACACTGTTGATCGTACCGGTTTTCGACCGCGTCCTCAATCCGGCTTCGCCGTCGCGCGACCTGGTGCTGTTTCCAGGCAGTAATCATGAACTTCATCTTCAGCATTTGGTCCCATCCAATTTTCACAATCCATGGACCGTGGTTGCTTTTGCCCTAGTAGTCTCCATGCTGCTCAAGGGGATCTTCGATTACGCTGGCACCTATCTGGTGAACCACGCGGGCTTTGGCGTGATTACCGACCTGCGTAACGATCTGTACAATTCGATCCTGCGCCGCTCGGTCGCATTTTTTCTGAAGCATCCCACGGGAACGCTGCTTTCCACCATCGTGAATGATGTGGAAAAAGTGCAGTTCGCCATGTCTTCGGTTCTGGCCGAGTTTTTGCAGCAAACCTCAATCCTGATTTTTACTACGTGCGTGGTTGTGAGCCTGGGGCGGAAGTTTTCCTGGATTCTGCTGCTATTTGTGCCCTTTATTATCGTCTCGGCTGTCCGCATCGGCGCGCGGGTGCGGCATACCACTCGCAAAGGACAGGATAAGCTCGCAGAAATCCAAAACATTCTGCACGAGACCATCACCGGCAACCGCATCGTCAAGGCCTTCGGTATGGAGCTATGGGAGAGCATGCGCTTCGCCAAGGCCGCGCAGCGGCTCTTCCGCGCTAACCTACGTTGGGTGGCGGCAGCCTCGGTGAGTTCGCCGCTGATGGATATCTTCGGCGCGATTGCCATTGCGGTCTTACTGCTTCTGGGACGCGATCAAATCAATACGAACAAATTCACTCTCGGCACCTATATGGCGTTCATCATAGGTGTTTTCAGGCTGTACGATCCAGTGCGCAAGTTCGCCCTCTTCAACAACAGTTTTCAGCAGGCCTTGGGTGCCTCTTCCTCCATCTTCGCCTTCATGGATGTCAGTGACGAAGTCAAGGAGCGGCCTGATGCCCTGATTCTGCCCCCCTTTCATTCCAGCATCAGCTTTCGTAATGTGAGCTTTTCCTATGGCGAGAATGGAGAGGCGCGCGAGGTGCTGCGCAACATCAACCTTGAGGTCCGCAAAGGCGAAGTTGTGGCCTTTGTAGGTTCCAGTGGCGCAGGCAAAACCACCTTAGCCAATCTCATCCCACGGTTTTTCGATGTCAGCGGCGGCAGCCTGCTGATTGATGGACAAGACGTCCGCGATTTGACCGTGATCTCCCTGCGCAGCCAGGTGGGGATCGTTACCCAGGAGACCATTCTCTTCAACGAAACCGTGCGCAACAACATTGCTTACGGTCAGCCTAATATCGAGCAATCTGTGGTATTGGCTGCTGCCAAGGCCGCCCTGGCGCATGATTTCATCAGCCTGATGCCTGAGGGATACGACACCGTGATCGGGGAACGCGGTACCCGGCTCTCCGGAGGCGAGCGCCAGCGCCTGGCCATCGCCCGCGCTCTTCTGAAGAATGCACCCATTCTCATTCTGGATGAAGCCACCTCGGCCCTCGACTCCGAATCAGAGTCGCTGGTACAGTCGGCCTTGCAGAACTTGATGGCAGGCCGCACGGTTTTCGTGATCGCACATAGGCTTTCCACGGTGCGCCGTGCGGATAAAATCGTGGTGCTGGAAAACGGCACGATCTCCGACATTGGGACACATGAAGAATTGATGCGCCGGTTGGGAATCTACCGCCGCCTGCACGATTTGCAGTTTGTGGATTCCGAGGTCCCACGGCTCTCAGTCAGTTAAGGTTCCAGGGTACAAAAACTAAATGGCAATTCGCTCCATGACGGGATACGCGCAGACAAAAGGACAAGCTGGCCAGGAGTCAGCCCCGGTTAGCTTTAGCTTGTCATTGAAGTCGGTCAATCACAGGTTTCTCGACCTGAATATGCGGTTGCCCGCTGAGAGCGACGCACTGGAGATGAAGCTGCGACGTCTGCTGAAAGAAAAGATGGCACGCGGACACCTCGACGTGACGCTCACACTGGAACGCGCCGGAGGCGATCTGTTTTCCCTCAATCGCGAGCTGGTGGGAGGCTATCTTCGCGTCTACCGCAGTGCAGCGCAGGAATTTGGTGTCACCGCGGAGCCTGATTTAAACGCCGTGCTCAAATTGCCAGGCGCGCTGACGGCCTCTGCAGCAGCACTTAACGGCGACGGCGGCTTCGAGTCGGCTGTACTGGCCTGCGCCACGCAAGCCATCGTGAGCCTGGACCGGATGCGCATCGAGGAAGGTGCCAGCATTGAGCGCGAGCTGCGCGAGCGCATGACGCGCTTGCAGGCGGCCACCGATGACGTGGAAAAACTGCGCGCTGTCATCAGCCGGGCCCATATGGAAAAGATCACCGCAAAATTACAGGAGCTGATCGGTTCAATCGCCGATCCGGCGCGGATTTTGCAGGAGGCTGCCATTCTTGCCGAACGCAGCGACGTACAGGAGGAGGTGGTGCGCATGAAGGCGCACGTCAGTCACTTTCTTGGGTTGCTGGAGGCCGAGGGAGAGATCGGCAAGAAGCTGGATTTTCTTTTGCAGGAGATGAATCGCGAGGCCAACACCCTGCTTTCTAAAACAGCAGGATTGGCCGGGGAAGGGCTCCACATCACGGAGCTGGGCCTGGCCATGAAGTCTGAGATCGAAAAGGCGCGCGAACAGGTGCAGAACGTAGAATGAGCCGACTGGTCTATATCATCTCCGCGCCCTCGGGCTCGGGAAAATCAACCCTGGTCAACGAGCTGCGCAAAAGCGTCAAGCATCTGGATTTTTCCATTTCTTACACCACCCGCAACCCGCGGGGCAGCGAGCAGAATGGGCGCGAGTATTTTTTTGTCACACGCGAGCAATTCGAGACCATGATTGACCGCGATGAATTTCTGGAGCATGCCGAAGTGTTTGGCAACTACTACGGCACCGCGCGGAAGTTTCTGCAGGAAGCGCAAGCCCGGGGCAACGATCTGTTGCTGGATATTGATGTGCAGGGCGAACGTCTGATCAAGCGAAAGTTGCCCGAGGCTATCAGCATTTTCATTCTGCCGCCTTCGCGCAGTGAACTGGAAAAGCGCCTGCGCCGCCGCAGCCAGGCGGAAGGGGTGAATTCCGATGAGGTCATCCAACGCAGGTTGAACACCGCCTCAAAAGAAATCGCGAATTACCCCAACTACGATTACATCTTGGTGAACGACGACCTGGAACACTCGATTGACCAGTTGAGGGCCATCGTGCACTATGAGCGTGGGAAGCGATCGGGAGCGGCTCAAGATGGAGACCAGGAGTGGCAGAGCTTGCGTAAGCTTGCCGAAGAGTGCCTGCAGGCGAATGTACGTCCGCGATTAGCGCCGATCCTTGCTTCTTTTGCGATATAATCTGCGCAAAGCAGCACACCTAGGTTCTAGGTTTTGAATCCCGGCGAAAGTCCGGGAACGGGGAGATGTCATGAAGTTGATGGATGGATTTGACAGCAACTATCGTTATGTTCTGGTGGCAGCACGCCGGGCGCGACAATTGCAATCAGGTGCCCGCCCACTGATGGAGCAGGTGCGCTCACGCAAGGCCTGCCGCATCGCTGAAGAAGAGATTGCCGCCGGGAAGGTGAAGTGGGTCATCGCCGAGCCCGGCAAATCAGCCACGGCACAGGCGGTGAGTGAGCAGCTCGACCGCGCAATCGGAAGTAAGTAAGTTACTCTCCCCCCAACCCGTTTGCGATTTACAATAAAAGAATGAAGATTGCCCTTGGGGTGAGCGGAGGCATCGCAGCCTACAAGGCGGCGGAGATCTGCCGTCTTCTGCAGGACCGGGGTGTGCGCGTACAGGTGATCATGACGCGTGCCGCCCAGGAATTTGTACGCCCGCTGACCTTCGCTGCCCTCTCCGGTGAAAAGGTCATTACCGATCTGTTTGGCGCAGGCGCAGAGACGCCAAACATCGAGTCCGCCGTTGAGCACATTGCTGTGGCGCAATCCATTGATGCGCTGCTGGTGGCCCCGGCCACGGCCGGTACTCTGGCTAAATTTGCCAACGGACTGGCCGATGATTTTCTCTCCACACTTTTTCTTGCGACCACTGCTCCGGTGGTTGTTGCTCCTGCCATGAACGTGAATATGTGGGAGAACGGTGCTACCCAAGCCAACCTGGAAAAACTGAAAGCGCGGGGTGTGCGCATTGTTGAGCCCGATGCCGGCTATCTGGCTTGCGGCATGACTGGACCAGGACGCCTGGCCGCGAACGAGACCATTGTGGCAGCGGCGCTGGAAGCTTTGGGTGCCCGGCAAGACCTGAGTGGCGAGACCGTACTAATCACCGCTGGACCAACGCATGAAAAAATTGATCCGGTGCGCTACCTGGGCAATCGCTCCAGCGGCCGCATGGGATACGCTCTGGCTGAAGCTGCATTACGGCGTGGTGCTCATGTGGTTCTGGTAAGCGGACCGACGGCCATTAAGGCCCCGGCGGTCCAAGAGCTGGTGCCGGTTGAAACCACCGACGAAATGCGCCGCGAGGTTCTGGCCAGACTGGGGCAGGCAACGGTAATCATCAAAGCAGCCGCCGTGGCTGACTTTACGGTCAAAACACCAGCAGAGCAAAAGCTGAAGCGCAAGGGCGCAATGACGCTGGAGCTTGAGCCGACGGTTGACATCCTCGCTGAGGTTGGACGCAGCAAAAACGAGGGGCAGATTCTGGTTGGCTTTGCCGCCGAAACTGAAAATGTTTCAGAAAACGCCCGCAAGAAATTAACGGAAAAGCATTGCGACATGGTTGTGGTCAACGACGTATCGCGGCCGGGCATCGGCTTTGATTCCGAGCGCAATGCCGTCAGCATCATCACCCAGGATGAAGTGCAGAATGTCCCCGAGATGAGTAAGTGGGAGGTGGCGCACCGCGTGCTCGACGCCACAGTCCAAATCCGCCAGCGCCGAAAAAAGGGCGCACCTGTTTAGGCTTTAGTAATCTTCGCTTCCATTATTTCTTGCCCGAAGGCCACCCCACTTGCTGAAGCAAACTTTGCGATTATAAATCACAGAGATTCAACGACATAGAGCGGGAAAGAGGCCCACTAGCAGGTAGTGAATCACAAGTCAGCAGTATTAGCTTTTCTATAAACAAATTGAGAGTATCGGGGAAGCCCAATTTGTTTCGGCATTTCAATGCGCTAAGGATCTGCTTTTCCACAGTTTCAGAATCTAGGGTGGATATGTCCAACGAGACAAGGCTAGAAACCGGGGCCCAAGCAAGGACCTCCGCTCGGGCGGCAGGCAAATAAATTTTCAAAGACCGTTGAGGGCATTACCCCCGCGTTCTGAAACGCAGATACACTTCCAAGAACGATGGTAATCCAGGTTTGTTCAGAAGTTAAGACTTTGATATCACAATGGGGCCGTGTCAGGATTGGACGATTGAATCATCGGGTCATTGAGTCATTGGAGGACTGATTCCTCCGCTTCGCGTCGGAATAAAAGACACCTGCGTGATTGGTGGAATTCGCGGTATGCTTTTGTTTTAAACTGGAAACTGGAAACTCGAACCTTGCCTCTTGACCCTGAAACCCGCCGCCAGCTCTCTGCCCGCATGGAGTACTATCGTGACCTTGGGATTTATGATCTCTACCGGCGCGCGGTAGCAATTCCGCCCGAGCCGGCGGTGCAAACGACCCAGGCGGCAAGTATTGAGACAACTCCTGCAAGAGAGACTAGCCCTCTAACTATGAGCAAAAAAATTGAGAGTCTGGATTTGCCTATTTTCTCGCTGGACCCCTCGTCTGACGCGGGCCAGCTGGCTGCCATTGACGTGGAGAACAGGCCAGCAGCACTTAAAGCCATACGCGAAGTCATCGGCGATTGCACACGCTGTAAGCTGCACAAGCAGGGACGCAAACAAATCGTCTTCGGCGTGGGCAATACCAACGCCGATCTGATGTTCGTGGGCGAGGCGCCGGGAGCCGACGAAGACCAGCAGGGCGAACCTTTTGTGGGCCGCGCCGGACAGTTGCTCAATAACATGATCACCGCCATGGGCCTGCGTCGCGAAGATGTTTATATTGCCAACGTCATCAAGTGCCGTCCGCCGGGCAACCGTACGCCGGAACGCGAGGAGTGTGAGACCTGTGCGCCCTTCCTGATGCGGCAGATTGATGTCATCAAACCCAAGGTCATTGTCGCCCTGGGCGCAGTCGCCGCCAAGAACCTGCTGGGCTTGAATGATTCCATGGCCAACCTGCGCGGACGCTTCTATGATTTTCGTGGAACCCAACTTGCGGTGACCTATCATCCGGCATTTCTGCTGCGCGATCCCCGCCAGAAGAAAGAGGCCTGGAAAGATTTGCAGATGGTCATGCAGACAATGGGGCTCGCAGTGCGAAAATCGAAACCGGAGTAGCAGGAACAACCGGAGATGAAATTACCTATTCTATTTGTGATTTCGGGGTGTCTGGTTGCTGGCTTGGTGACAGGTTTTGTAATTCCTTTGTATACCAACGAATACGTAGCGAAATTCCAGGCGAGGAACTCTTCTCGACTCAAAGACTACCTTGAGACCTATCAAGATATGGTCCAATTTGAAGGAGCGGAAGTTGGCACCTCTGATCCGAAAACGTGGAGCACTGAAAAAGGGAAAAGTTCTCTCGTTGAAGAACTCAAGACCATTGAGAGTCGACGCTCAGCAACGAATAACCCGGGACTGGCTAACCTGCTGAGGGTTGCCGCTGGGCTGGTGCAACTTCGGCTTGCCATCGCCAGCGCGGAGGACGATACCAGCCGGCAATATCTGGCGCAAGCTCAGAAAAATTTTGAGACAGCGGGCTGGACGGATTACTCTGAATCTCACCTGCGCGACCTAATTGCCAGATATTACGCAGAAGACAATGAAAATAATGCGAGGTAGTGGAATCCAGAGGCTATGACTCCAAAAATGCAACGTCGGCAACGCTGGACATTGGTTGCAATTGGAATCGTCGCATTTGCCGTTGCATTTCCCATTGGATATTACCTGAACACGCGAGCCTCCCGGCCTGTAGCGGCCCTCTTTCAGATCACCGCGAATGCTGGAATTGAGGAACTCTCCTTGTTTCAATACAAAGAGGCTGGGACCCCATATCGTCGAGAGGCTTTATTGGGATTGCTCAATTTCCTGCAAACTACCGAGGGATTGAAACGTGCCAATCATAAGTCCCTGAATTTGACCATCGCCTATACCTATGCGCGGCTTGCGGTGGTAGAAGACGTTGCAGGCAATTTGAATCAATCCCACGATTATTTCTTGAAGGCACAAGAAAGATTCAAGACAGCGGGACTGAAAGATTATTCAGAGGCGCACCTGAGAGGGTTGATCGCGAAAGCAGACAAAACAGCCACCCAGTGACCCTTCTGCGCTACCCACAGAAAGAGTCTAAAATCTACTCACCTGCATGCCCATTTTTTGCGATGTCGCGGTTCCCCTGCCGCTGGAAGGCGTGTTTACCTATCGCATCGGCAGCAACGGAATCGAGCCCGTCGTCGGCGGAAGGGTGTTGGTTCCGTTCCGCAACGAGAGGCTGGCCGGAGTTGTTACCAAACTCCACGACACACCTCCCAGCGTCGAAACCAAGACAGTGATTGATGTACTTGACCAACAGCCGGTGCTGGAGGGCGATTTGCTCCGCCTGGGGGAGTGGATCTCGCAATATTACCTTGCGCCTCTCGGAGAAGTACTGCGCGGCATGGTGCCGCTGGCAGCGGATGTGAAGCGCAGCTACGTCTACCGCATCACAGATTTAGGAAGAGAAGTTCTGTTCAAGTCGGCAACGGCGGGCTCTTCCCTGCGTGCGAAGAAAACGCATGAAGAGCAAGTGGAAGAGTTGCATGTGCTCGATTATCTTGCCAACCGCGACAGTGCGACCCAGGGCTCATTGCGTGCTGTTATCGGCGGGTCACGAAACGTTCTCACCAGCCTGCTGCGCAAGAAATGGATTACCCGCGAAGACGCTTCTTCCATTCGCGACAGCCGCCGCCTGCGCAAGATTGCGATACTAAAGCCGCAAGCCGCAGGCAAAGCTACTGCGCAGCAGAAAAAAATCATGGAAGCACTGGAGCAGCATGGCGGTCGCATGTCACTCGAAGACCTATGGTCTAAGGGCGGCTCGCGCAGTGCCCTGCAAACGCTGGTAAAGCATGGCGCGGTCGAGATCAGTGAAGAGCCGATGGTTTTTCAAGTATCGGGGCTTAAAGCTAAATCTTCCCTGGATTTCGAATTAGGCCAGGAACAACGCCAGGCCCAGGGAAAAATTCTTCAGAGCACAGCCGCGCGAAAATTTAAAGTCGCTCTGCTGCACGGCGTTACCGGCTCGGGGAAGACGGCGGTCTATCTTTCTGCCATGCAGTCGGTCCTGGCTGAGGGCCGCTCTGCGATTTTGCTTGTCCCTGAGATCGGCCTGACCCCCGCAGCAGCCGCCAACCTGCACAATCTTTTCGGAGACGAAGTTGCCATCCTGCACTCGGCGCTCTCGCCGGATGAGCGTGCCGAGCAGTGGCGGCGTATCCGCGCCGGCGATGCCCGCATTGTTGTGGGCACGCGCTCGGCGGTTTTCGCTCCGGTGCATGACTTGGCGCTGATTGTCGTGGATGAAGAGCACGACTCCTCCTACAAGCAGGAAGAGACTCCCCGCTATCACGGACGCGATGTTGCCGTCATGCGTGGCAAACTGGCCAACGCTACCGTTGTGCTGGCTTCGGCGACGCCGTCGCTCGAGTCCTATCACAACACGCAGAGCGGCAGATACGAGCTGATCGAGCTGCGGCAGCGAGTGGAGAAGCGGCCGTTACCGGAAGTCGAAGTCGTGGACATGCGCGCCGAGTTTCAGCAGACCGGCGAAGACCGCATCTTTTCCCGCCAGCTTGCACAGGAGGTACGCGAGCGCCTGGAGCGCAATGAGCAGGCCATGATCCTGCTGAACCGGCGAGGGTACTCCCCGGTTGTGCTCTGCCGCGCCTGTGGCGAGACGGTGCAGTGCCGAGACTGCGCCATCGCTCTCACGCATCACAAGCGCGCCAATACGCTCATCTGCCATTACTGCGGATACCGGCAGGCTGTGCCCAGGCTCTGCCCCAAGTGCAACAGCGAACATATTTTCTTTTTAGGAACGGGCTCGGAAAAGTTAGAGGAGCGCCTGAACCAGGAGTTCCCGCGAGCGCGGATAGGCCGGCTGGATCGCGATACGGTGCGCCGGCGCGAGGATTTCGAGCGCGTGCTCAATGCTTTTGATGCGGGCGAACTCGATTTGCTGGTAGGCACACAGATGATCGCCAAGGGACACGACGTTCACGGCGTGACGCTGGTCGGCGTCGTAGGCGCCGACTTTGCGCTCGGGTTCCCGGATTTCCGCGCCGCCGAGCGCACCTTCCAGTTGCTCACACAGGTCGCCGGACGAGCGGGGCGAGGCAACCTGCCGGGAAAAGTCATCCTGCAGACATATTTTCCCGATCACTATGCCATCCAATATGCCGCCAAGCACGATTACGACTCCTTTTGCGACAAAGAGCTGCGCTTCCGCAAATGGATGAACTATCCGCCTTTCACCACAGTGGCCAATCTCCTGGTGCGCAGCGACAAGCTGGAGCGGGCCCTGCAATACGCGGGCGAGCTGGGACAATGGTTCGAGAAAAACAAGAGCAAAGGATTGCGGGTCATGGGGCCGGCGGCGGCGCCCATCGTGCGCCTTAAGCGGGATTACCGCTATCACTTTGTGCTCAAATCCGACAGCCGGGAGCGGTTGAATGGGACGCTGCGTTCCGTAATCAAATACAGCGCCGAGCGGAAGATTCCGCGGACGAATATTATTGTGGATGTGGATGCGGTTTCGCTGCTGTGAGTTTCAGTAGACGCGAGTATGTGAACAGTTACCACGCTCGCAGAGTATTGTCATTCCGAAGCCGCAGGCGAGGAATCCCTTTTGCTACGAGGATTTTCTGGTTTAAATTCCTTCCCGAAATCTCGGCTCAAATCGCGCCAGCCCGGATTGACTGATTCAATCAACGCGATCTTCTTCGACCTGCGCCAACCTTTGATTTCTTTTTCGCGGGCAATGGCGTTGCCGACATAATGAAAGACCTCAAAATAGACCAGCTTATTCACGCCATACTTTTTAGTGAACCCATCAGCTACTCCTTCTTGATGCTGCAAAACGCGCTGGTAGATGCTATTGGTCACATAGAGCGTTCCCGTGCCGCTGGCCATGATGTAAACGTAATATAGTCTTGTCCTATAACGCATGGTCACAAAAGGGATTCCTCGCCTGCGGCTCGGAATGACAATTCATAATAATCAATGGCAGTTCCATAAAAGATACGACTCACAAATATCGCCACTCACAAAATATCTTTATTTACCGAACCAGCTCTCCACGCGATGCACAACCTTGTGCCAGTCAAGTGTCCAACCCTTGGCGTGAACCGGCACCGGCATAAAAGACAGGACAAACATTATGAGGGCAAAGACTGCAAGCCATTTTCGTCCACGGCTGAGGCCCGGTTGCTCTGGAACGTAAGGATGATTTGCTCCGAAAACCAGCAATATACCAAACCATAGCAGCCAGCCTGACCAGAAGAAGAGGCCCATGGGCAGTAGAGCAATCACCAGAATGCGGGTAAGGGTTCGATGGGCACGCGGCCAAACGGCGTAGAGGATATGACCGCCATCAAGCTGGCTGCCCGGCAACAGATTCAACGAGGTGGCCAGCATTCCCACCCAGGCGGCCATCGCCACCGGGTGAAGATAAATTGCACTCAGCGGCCAGCGGATATTTTCTCCCATGCGGACCAGATGAAAAATAGCAGGATACCCAAGTGGTATTTCAGAAGCGCTGACCACATCGGGCTCAATCTTCGACAGCGTCAGTCCTGCGACCAGAGCGGGTACAGCGACCAGGAACCCGGCAATGGGGCCGGCGATGCCAATATCGAATAAAGCCGCGCGCGAAGGGAATGGAGATCGGATGCGAATAAACGCTCCTAACGTTCCAATGGGTGTGGGGAGTGGAATGAAATAGGGCAGCGTCGCTTGCACGCCGTAACGGCGGCAGGCGACGAAGTGGCCCATCTCATGGGAGAGCAGGATGAGCAGGAGCGTGGCGGAAAAAGGGATTCCCAGCAGCAGACGCGAAGGCTGTTGTGCGATCCATCCCAGGGGAAGAATTCCCTGTGAAAATGTGAACATGGGCTGGTTGTTGATGAAATCGTTCTGCAACTGCACTCCTGCCAGCAGGGTGGTGAAAAAGGTGGCGAGGAGCAGCCCTCCTGCCAGCCAGTAGCGGGGTTTGGCTATACACGTTGCATCTTCTGGTGCTTGGGGTCCCTGGGGTTCTGGGGGTTCGGGCGCATTGCTGGGGAGCATGTCTCCATTGTTGGAGCCGATCTGGTGAGGGTCAGAGAGAGCCATAAAGCCGGAACGCGCAAAGTCGAAGCGATGGATAAGATGCGGAATGAGCCGTATGCGAAAGACGATCTTTGCCCGCGTTTCCTGGGGCTATCAGACGCAGAGCCATGCGACGCAAGACGGCATCTAATCTATGGATTGCAACTCCTTGCCGGGCTTAAAGCGCACGGCTTTGCCCGGAGGGATGCTGACCTCGGCGCCGGTTTTCGGATTGCGGCCTATGCCGGTCTTGCGAGGGCGCACGTTGAAGACCCCAAAGCCGCGCAGCTCAATGCGGTCACCACGGGCGAGCGCACGTTTCATGCTCTCAAACACGGTTTCCACAGCCTGTTCGGACTTGGTCTTGGTGATGCCAGTCTTAGTAACAACTTCGTTGATAATATCGAGCTTAATCACGCGCAGCTCCGAATGTACAGGAAATACCTGAACTGCGGATAGTAAAAAGCACAGCCGTAATTGTCAAATGATTTCACAACCCGGCATTTGGAAGGGAACCCGGGCTGTCCTCGTAGCAGTCTCCGAACCTTAGGGGGCGAAATCGACGCTAGTGCGAAATATGCTGATTGCACCTGGGCTTGTGCAGTACGCCAGGGCTTTGATGGTATGCTCGACATACAATAATTGCGAGCATGCGAGTAGGTAGTGGCCAGAAACGATAGGGAGGTTTTTGCAGCTTGGATTGCTACGCCCGTTATTACGAATTGGAACTGACATACCGAGCACGCCATGTTTCGGAAATCATGCGACGTCACCGGGAGTCCTGAGAATGTCTACTCTAGATCTCAACAGTGAGCTGATCTTGTTTCCTGAGTTAGAAGGCGAAGCTGCCGGCACTTATACGACTGGGATTCTGCCTTCTCAAGAGATTAAAGAACTAATCGCCAAAGGCCAAATCTGCGCGAGCCCTGAAATCACAGACGTCCAGATTCAACCCGCCAGCCTCGATCTCAGACTTGGAGACATTGCCCATAGAGTCCAGGCAAGTTTTTTACCCAGGCAGGGTTCGACGGTTGAACAGAGAATTCAGGAATTGAGAATGACCAGGGTTGACCTCACCGGAGCGGCGGTTCTTGAGAAAGGTTGCGTTTACATTGTTCCACTGATCGAAGAACTCAATCTGCCCAAAGACATCTGGGCCAGGGCCAACCCCAAGAGCACCACCGGTCGCCTCGATATTTTTACTCGACTTATCACTGACCACGGGATCGAATTTGAGTACGTGCCACCAGGGTACAAAGGAAGACTGTACGCCGAAATAGTTTCACGCACCTTCACCGTTCATGTGCGGGCGGGTATGCGGCTGAGCCAGCTCCGCTTTGTACGCGGCAATCCCAGGCCATCAGATGCTGCAATGAGTGTCCTGAATCAGGATGAACCCCTCGTTTATTGGGATGAAGATAGCCCAGCAAAGGCCCAAATCAACCGGGGTCTTCTGATCTCCGTGAATCTGCAAGCTCATGAGGCTTCGGAGGCAATTGCATATAAAGCGAAGAAGAACGCGCCTTCTGTAGATTTGGGGAAAATCAATCATTACTCACCTGAAGAATTCTGGGATGTAAAGCACCAAACCGGCAACAAAGGATTAATTCTTGACCCAGGGGACTTCTATATCCTTGCCTCGAAAGAGCGGATTAGCGTTCCACCTCAATGGGCGGCGGAGATGGGGTCCATTGACCCATCCATAGGTGAGTTCCGGATCCATTACGCCGGGTTTTTTGACCCAGGATTCGGTTATGGCTCCGGCGACGTTAAGGGCACGCGCGCAGTCCTGGAGGTGAGAGCCCACGATGTTCCATTCCTCATTGAAGACGGACAGATCGTGGGTCGACTGACATATATGCGTCTGCTCTCTCGTCCGGATAAGATATATGGCACCGATATAGGTTCTTCCTATCAACGGCAGGCCCTGACCTTGAGCAAACAATTCAAGAAATCCTGAATTCAACAAGGCTGCTTTTCTGGCAACCCGGGGGGTGGCGACTTCTTCTACCGAGTGCTTTCCGATTCTTTGAAGAGATATTTAATGCTTGGCTTATAGATCAGCAGATTGGGAAGAGAACCGGTCCGGTTGATCTTGATACAGTTTTTGTCATACCACTCAATCACGCCCCGGATTTCCTCTCCATCATTGAGCACGACCACCATTGGGGTTTTGGCCTGGATTTGTTTCTGGTAGTAGAAATTTTCAGCGTGCGTCTGCTCCGGCGGTGCGGATTTCTTGGCCGGTGCGCCTGACCGCTCGCCCCGTTCGGCCACGCTGCCGCCCGTGCGTTCCCCGGATTCGGCATTGCGCGGAGGACGCGCGGCCACCCTTTCCGAGCGGCTTTGCAGCGAAGGACGGATCAGCTTGCGGTTGGTGAAGCCATCATGCTCTGTGGGCACGCCCGATGCGCTGCTTGGCAAGCCAGCTTCCGGCGCCTGTTTTTCCTGTGCACGCGCCACGGCAGCGGAGGAATCAATTGTGTCTTTCATGGTCTTTTCCGACCAAAGATATCTCAATGGTCAAATTGGGAGGTGATGCACATAAAAGTATCACAGCAGACGCAGACTTGCCACCTTGCTTTTCAGTATACGGGACGAAATTATTGGTAGCCATTTTGCATGCAAAATGATATTACTAGCACCCAAATCAGCATTTTTCTCCCAATCCTGCCCACTGGACGCTACGGGCGTTGCTTCGTCATGGAATCAATATGTGTCCTGGGGAAGGTTCAGGGACAATGACATGAAAATGAACTCCGCTGCACCATACATGACGGAGATAAATTCTAGGGGGCGTTAATGTACAGGAATTCGAAACTTCTGCTCTGGGGCATTGCTGTACTGCTATTGTTGGCCTCACCCATGGCATTTGCCGCTACTCAAAATGCAGTTGTGTACGGCACGGTCTATGATGTGAGTGGCAATCCGCTTTCCGGAGTTGATGTTACGCTCGAAAATCCGGCCATTGGATTTACCCGCAACGCTACCACAGGCTCCGATGGCTCGTACACCTTCCCTGAAGTGCCTCCCGCTGAAAATTACAAACTCGGTGCCAGCCAGGCCGGCAAAAAAATTGATGTACGTTCCGGGATCACGGTCAACGTGGGCGACGAACGTGTCATCCTGCCGCCTTTGAAAGAGCAGCCTGCCGCTGCCACCAACCAGCCGGTCGAGACCAAGCGTGAGGCGCCGGCAGTGACCAATGAAACCGTCAGCACCACGATCAGCGGCGTCATTACCGGAGATCAGTTGCGTTCGCTTCCTGTAGCTGTCAATAGAAACTTTCTGGGATTAGGATTGATACCCCCCAACACCCACGATGTGGAGCAGGGGTCGGGTTTGGCAGGAGCTTCCTTCAGTATTTCCGGGAACCGGCCCTCCAGTAACAGCTTTCTGCTGGATGGCGCTGACAACGTGGCTTCCAGCAGCAACCAGGCAGTCCCTTTCCAAGTCAATGACTCAGTGCAAGAGTTTCGCGTAATCTCTGGAACGGCCAACGCCGAATACGGACGCAACCTCGGCGGCACCGTCAACGTGGTCACCAAGCGCGGTGGCAACACCTTCCATGGCAATGCATTCGGTTACTTCAACACTGACTCGCTCAATTCCAATAGCCCGCTTTCGGTGTACAAGGGAACTACGTTTGATAAAGCGGCGACCTATGCCGGTCCTCTTACGTCAACGTTTAAAGGTTTCTCTCCTTTGACCTACAACGACTACGTAGCCAGCGCCACGAATAGCGGCTTCTGCACAGATTCCGTCGCTGTCGCAACCGCCCCTGGTCTCCACGCCTGCGGGAGCACACCCGGGCTATTCGGCAAAAACACCTTGTTCGATCCGGCAAGCATATTGCAATTCAATGACAGCCGTAAAATTCCCTTTGACTCCAAGCAGTTTGGCGCCAATATGGGCGGACCGTTCAGCAAGGACAAGTGGTTTGGCTTTGCCAGCTATGAAGGCACGATGATTGATAATCCCAATCCAGTCTTTGAGCGCGTACCTTCTATCTTCGACCACACCTACGCACCTTTTGGGGCGCCCAATTTCTCTCCCGTTAATGCCAATTATGTGCTTGACCAGAAACTCCTGGGGCTTTTCCCAGGATCAAATGTGGTCGGCGTTCCCGGAGCGCTCGAATTTTTCCGCGGGCAAGCACCCAATTACACAACGGTACACAATGCTTTGCTGCGCTCAGATTACATTCTGTCGAAAACAACAAATTTATCGGTTCGCTATGCCATGCAGTTTCTCAACGAACTCCATGACGATACGCTGCCCTCGAGTCCACAGTATGCCGGCAACGGCGCATTTCGCAAGGTTTTGAATCAAAACCTCAACGTTTCCTACACCCACACTTTTACGCCGGTATGGATCACCGAGGCGCGCGTCGGCTTTAACCGTTTTCGCGTCAATGAGACCCCGCAGGACCACGGTTTTGATGCACGCACCCTGGGCTTTCCGGGCGCGGCGCTTCCCACAGTTTTGCTGAATGGAATAGACCCGCAATACAGCGGAGCCACTCCCAACAACTCCGGCGCAATCGCCAGTTGGTCTGATTTCACCGCGCAACAAGGCAACGCCGCTTTTCTGGCCAAGGAGCAGTTTCCCACTTTGGATTACCTGTTCCCCTTTGCGCGCCTGGGCGCGCCTTTAGGGGCTCCTACGCATCGCCGTGACACAACCTTGTTCTTCGCGGATAACACCTCGTGGACGCACGGCAAACACTCTGTGAAATTCGGCGCCGAATTTCGCCATCTGGATAATGAATACACAGACGCCTCATTTGCCCGTGGTTTTATGTATTCCTCCAACATTGGAGAGTTCACCAGCGACAGCGAAACCTGCAACGGAGGGTGCTTTAACAAATTCGGGCTAACCAATGCATTCGCAGCGCCCAGTTTTGACTTCTTCCAGCAACAGCAAAACGCTTATGCTTCTCGCCTGCACTCCTGGGCTTTTGGCGGATTTCTGCAGGATGCCTGGCACATTCATCCACGCGTGACTTTGAACCTCGGCGTGCGTTATGAATATTTCTCGCCGCCCGAGGAGGAGCATAACCTGCTCTGGAACTTTGATCCTCTTGCCAACGGGTTGGTGCAGGAGAACCACTCTGGGATCGTTGATCCATTTGGCCAGGCCTGCAATCCACTGCCGACGTATGATGCCCTTTCGGCTGGCATCACCAATGGTCTTAAAGAGGCTTGGCGGTGCAATAACACCGCTGGTGCCGGTGGGTTCAACCAAATTGTCAAAAGTGATACCAAGAACTTTGCTCCCCGTGTAGGTCTCGCCTGGGACGTATTTGGCTCTGGCCGAACAGTGTTTCGCGCAGGTGGAGGTCTGTTCTATGATCAGCTTCCCGCCAGCTACACCGCCCAGTTGATGTACAACCGCCCGGTTTCATTTGCTAACGGAAACGCCCTGTTCGGGGTTGTGCGTGACTTCGGCTCCCGGGGCTTTTGCCCTACAGGTAACTTCACCACCTGCGGCGTAGGAAGCTCGGTGGTCAATCCGGCGGTGCTGAATGCGGTTTCCCGCGACGGCTTCAATCCCAGCAGCTTCTATGCGCGCGCGGCTGAGCCGTTTGCTGTCTATGCCCGGGATACACGGCACTCGCTGACTCCCTACTCAATGCAGGTGAGCGCTTCTGTGCAGCAGCAACTGGGCAACAAGCTGGCCGTCGAGGTCGGGTATATCGGTGACTTGGGCCGCAAATTGCCGGTGATTTATAACCAGAACTTCAGCAACGAATTCAACATATTCGGTGGTTCGGCAGGAAACTTCACGTTCTTCCCCATCTTTACCATGATCAACGAAGGCAGTTCCAGCTATCATTCCGCATTCTTGAGGGTGCGTGCCGCAGAGTGGCACGGTTTGCACTTGAATGGCAGCTACGTCTGGTCCAAATCAATTGACAATGCTTCCAGCAGCACCTTCAGTACTTTGCCGTTAAGCCTGTCGAATCTTACGATCGGGTACGGAGTGTTCGGCTCAGATAGTCCGATTGCCCGCTGCATTTTCTTCGGCGTCAACTGCGCCATCGGCGGCGAGCAGGTTCCTCTCACCATTCCGACCATCAACTTCAACCCCAGCGCGGTCACAACCACAGGCGCAGGACAACCTTTGGTCACTCCTTATCTGCTTCCGCAAAGCCCCGGTAACTTTCTGCGCAATGACCGTGGGCGCTCAGATTTCAACTCCAGTCACCGCGGGGTCATCGACTACACCTGGGACGTGCCTTCGCTGCAGAAGGCGTTTGGAGCTCCAAACTGGCTGGATAACTGGCAGTTGAGCGGCGTCTTTACGGCGCAGTCCGGACAGCCGTTCACCATCTTTGCCGGTCCTATCGCGGGTGAGGTAAATCAGCGCGTCAATGTGCTCGGGCCCGTGCATGTGAGCAATAACCCCAACGGAGCGATTGATGTTACCAATCTTCAACTTGCATCGCAGTCGCTGGCTTGCTCGCCTCCTTACCCTAAAGCCACGGGAACACCGGGCTTCCAGGGCAATCTTTTCCAGCCGATGCCGGGTACACCGTGCATGGGCAACTCCAGCCGCAACGCCTTTACCGGACCCGACTATATCAACATGAACTTCGCCGTCCAAAAAGGGTTCCATGTCTCCGACGTGGAGGCGAGGATGCTCATCTTCCGCATGGAGTTCTATAATCTGTTTAACCGGGCCAACTACTTCAACCCCATCAGCACATTCAGTACGAACGGCGTGACCGTGAACCCCGATTTCGGCAAGATCAAGTCAGCCCACGAGCCGCGCGAAATCCAGTTAGCGATACGGTACAGTTGGTGAGTTCAGTGCATCAGCACAAGAAACCTTCTCGCGAGAGAAGGTTTTTTTGTTCAAAGCATTATCGCTCCAGCGAAACGGCGAAGGCATCGAGAGAGAGCGAACGCAGCAAATTGCGGCGCATGCCGCTTTCCACCTCGCCTAGTCCACGGCTTGCGCCTTCGATCCAGCAAAAAGGAATAGTCTTGGCCATGCGTTCTAGGTCAGACAGAATATCCAGGTTCTTCACCAGCTCCGGCGTGCCGGACTGGATGTACATCAAATCTTCCAGCAGGGAATAGAGCGTCCTCAGAAGCAGCGTGGTTTTCTCTTTGCCTTCTGCGCCCGCCCGATAGGTTTCTGTAGCTTTGAACAGGCTGGTGTGGTCTTCCGTCTGCGCAGAATGCAGAATCGCAAGAGCGTCGCTGCGCGCGGCCAGGTAGCCGGCCAGATCAAAAGACTGGGCCTTGCCATACGCACCCTCCGAGAGCCTGGCCACTAAACTACGCTGTTTCGCGCCCAGCGCCGGGCTTTGCTTGGCCAGGAAGGCTTCCAATTGCTCTACGCGCAGAGGGGCGAGAGTGAGGGTGATGGAACGAGAACGAATCGTGGGCAGCAGTTCGCCCGTATTGCCAGTGAGCAGGAAAATTGTGGCAAACTCGGGAGGCTCCTCCAGGACTTTGAGCAGGGCATTGGCCGCCTCTTTCATGAAGGCAGAGTTGGTGAAGATGTAAACCCGCCGCTTTCCGTTTGAAGGACGGAAATAGATTGTCTCGGTGACCCGGCGGACTTGGTCCACTTTGATCATCAGTTGTGGCGGATCGGGTGGAATCACTATGACATCGGGGTGGGTTTGTATGAAAATGCGCGTTTCTTTTTTGTCGGTCTCGCGCAGACCTTCGCGGACCTCCACGGCTTCGGCGCAGCGCGCCTCCAGCGCGTCGGCCTCGGCAATGCGCTGGCAATTAGCACAAACCCCGCAGAAATCGGGCAGGTCTCCTGCCGGGGGCTCAAGACAATTCATGGTCTTGGCGATCATCTGCGCCAGCGTGTACTTGCCTGCACCCTCGGCCCCGGCGATGATCACGGCGTGAGGGAAGCGCTCATGCGCCAGCATCTGGCGTATGTTCGTGATTACGTTTTCGTTTCCGACAAAATCTTTAAATCCCATGATGATTTTCTTTAAGGCATCCCATAGTGTTTTTACTTTCAAGGCCGCGCTGGCAATGACAGACGCTTCTGCACCACATTCACGATTTCGCCGTGAACTACCTCGATGGAGCGCCGAGCGTCAATGAGCGCGACCCGTTTTGGTTCCCGGCGGGCAATCTCATGGTAGGCGCGGTGCACGCGCTCGAAGAAGCCCTGGTTCTCGCGCTCGAAGCGGCCTTCATCGGTGGTCTTCTGTTGCTCCTCGGCTTGCGCCTGATTACGGCGGCGCGCCCGTGCCACGCTACTGGCCACGTCGGAATCCATCAAGATGGTCAGATCGGGCTGCAGGCCGCCACAAAGAACGCGATGCAAGGCCAGCACGGGCTCGCTGCCCAGCTCGCGGCCCCCGCCCTGGTAAGCCTCGCTGGAATCGGTGAAGCGGTCGCAGAGTACGATTTTGCCGGCGCGCATGGCGGGAAGAATCACCTCATGAATATGCTGCGCCCGGGAGGCAAACATCAGGGCGAGTTCAGTGTGCGTATCCAGGCCAGCAGTGCGGGAGTCCAACAGGATGGCTCGGATGCGGTCACCGAAAGCAGTCCCGCCCGGCTCGCGGGTCGAAACGACATCCAGCTTGCGCTCGCGCAGATGTGCAGCCAGCTTCTCCAGTTGCGTGCTTTTGCCGCATCCATCCAAGCCTTCGAAGGTAATGAATCTGCCCTGCGCAATGGCTGCCACAAAAGCATGATATCAGCAGGCCGTTACGCGCAAAGATGTGCTGCTGGCTGCTACCCGTTTACAATCACTAGGGTCTGGAACGCTCCATGCTGCCCTTCAAACTTATCTATAGCGACGATTATTACCTGCCTATCGGGGCGCATGTTTTCCCCGCGCAAAAATACCGGATGATGCATCAGCGCCTGCTCGAAACCAAGACAGCTGCAGCCGAGGATTTTGTTGAGCCACGTCCGGCCGCTGATGAAGACATCCTGCTGGTGCACACATCGGAATACGTCCGGAAGCTCAAGAGCGGAACCCTTTCGCAACGCGAAGAGATGCAAATGGAGATCCCCTACTCGCCCGAGCTGGTAAAAGCTTTCTGGCTCTCGGCGGGCGGCTCGATCCTTGCGGCGGA